>NZ_JASJES010000009.1:0-83962 GCF_030067655.1 Macrococcus sp. S115
ACTCTTTATGTAAATTTCAGAACACAACTTGTTGAATATAAACTGATTGATGAACAGTCAATTTTTATTGATGGTACTAAGTTAGAGGCAAGTGCTAACAAGTACACATTCGTATGGAAAAAGAAAATTCTTTCGTATCAAGAGGACTCGCTTTCTAAAGCTAAGTCTATCTATGACGATCTACTGAAACAGGAAATCATTCCTGAAATACAGAATGAAAGTAAGGACGAAATCACAATAGACTCTTTAGCGCATATCGAAAGAAGTCTAAATCAAAAAATCGAAGATTTAACATTTCAGATTGATAATGAAGAGAATGTCACGGAGAAGAAGAGAATAAGAAGTGAAAGAACCCCAATCAAAAAGACGCATAAGGTGATTAAAGATATCTACGAAAGAAATATAAGATATAATGAGCAATTGAAAATCCTGGGCGATCGAAAAAGCTATTCTAAAACAGATTGCGATGCCACATTCATGAGAATGAAGGAAGACCATATGAAGAACGGTCAATTGAAGGCAGGATATAATCTACAGATTGCGACAAACAATCAATTCACTCTGGCTTATGACGTCTTTCCAAATCCGGCGGATTCAAGAACACTCACTCCGTTCTTGAATAATTTCATAGATTTGCATAAGCAACTTCCTAAATATATTGTTGCCGACGCTGGATATGGAAGTGAAGAAAATTATGAGACTTTGATTGATGAGTTTGAAGTTACACCTTTAATTCCTTTTAATACATACTATTCGGAGCAATCAAAGAAGAACAGAACAAATATTTTTAATACATTTAACTGGCCATATAATGAAATTGAAGATTATTTTACATGTCCCGAAAATCACAATCTTAGATTCTCTCATTATTCAAAGAGAAAAAATGGTGATTTCGGAAGTATATCCAAAGTATACCAATGTGAGATGTGTCAAAGTTGTCCACTAAGAGATAAATGCATTTCTAAAAATACTAAGGGCAATAAAAGTATTTATAGAAATAATAATCTTGAATACTTCAAATCAGAGATTCGCAAGAAGCTTTCAGATGAAAATACCGGAAGAATCTACGCAAACAGAAAGATAGACGTAGAACCAGTATTTGGATTTCTGAAGGCTATTTTGGGTTACACACGAATGAATGTGCGTGGTAAATCTAAAGTGAAGAGAGATATAGGCCTTGCGCTAATGGCAGTAAATATAAGGAAAATGGCCACCTCACGTGGTGAAAATAAAAATAAAAATAAAGAAATAGCGATAAAATTTGATTTTCATCAAATTTTATCGCTATTTTTATTATCAGGAGTACTTATGTCCCGGACTCTTATTTTTGTAGGTATGTGTTTGATATAAGCATACTTGATAATACAATAGATATGTATTTAATCGTTGAGTCCATCTTCAAGGATTATGACTATTATGCACTGTCCGGATTTTATTGAAGAGATATTATTCATATGGATTAGAACGATCGATCTCTTCTCCTGTTTCATCGTATTCAACCACTGTTCCATCTTCATACACATCAAATGACATCACAGGGTCGCCATCATCATCAAAGATACCAAAACCATATCCGAATGACTTAACCTCAGGTGTACGGACATCACCGTAGTCACTTAAATCAGATACGCTAAGATGATCTTCAGCTGCCTGTATTGCATCATCAGCTGTTTCGACCATAATAATATCAGATCCGCTGTCAGACTCAGTATCAGAATCTTCATCATCATTTGAATTTCTTTTAGCACGTTCCTCGGCTGCTTTTGCGCGTGCCTCAGCAGCTTCTGCACGTTCTAATGCTGTCTTCGTTTCTTCTTTCTCTTGTTCTTTTTCTGCGATATAGGCATCGATATCATCTTCATCGAATGATAATGTCACGCTATTTGAACCTTCAGCTAAATCGATGTCTGTTAACGTTTCTGTAGGGGTCTTGAAATTCTTGCCATCAAGTTCACCTTCAGCATAGATGCTTAATGAATCACCTTTATATGGTCCGTAAGTTGTCTTATTACTATTGTAATCCACTTCGTTATCATTAACGAATACTTGTGTTTCTGAAGCATCAAGCTTACTATCACCTTCAACCTTAATATTGATGAAATGTTCATCGAATGCTAATTGGGCTTGTGGTTCTGACAAAACATCAATATCAAGCGTCCCGTCTGTAGACTTCCCGTCTATTATCTTCTTCGCATCTAATGCATATTTTCCGGCTACGAATGTACCGATTTCTGTTTCTTTGCCATCTGCTACAGCGATAGTGTGTTTCTTGCCATTGAACGAAAATTCGATCTCTGCATTTTCTTTACCGTCAATCGATACTTTATGGAGTACAGGTTCGAAGTTATACTTAGGGAACACACTGAAATATTTTCCGTTACGCTTTAAGTCTAAGACGTCACGCTCACCAATTTGAATCGTAGTTTCATTCTTACCCTGTGCAACGCCATGAAGTTCATTCATAAACTCATCTTTCTTACCAAACTTTTCAATCACCGTTGCAAAGGCTTTCGCTTCTTCTTCAGCAATACCATCTTGACCGACTGTCAGCAAGTTGCTGAGTGATTGATAGTCTTTGTCATTGATGGCAGTTTCGATAGATTTGGCATGTGTTTCAGGGCTATATTTATGATTTAGGAAGAAGTATGCGCCGATGAGTGCAGCGAGTAATAGTCCGATGAGTAGGAATGGCCATACCGGTTTTTTCTTTTTATTTTCTTTTACTTTAACCTTCTCTTGCTTTTTCTCTTTCTGTCTGCTCTGAAGCGGTTCTGGTGTCGTACTGTTATGAGTAACTTCACTTTCTTGAGGAGGAAGTGGGGTACCACAGTTCGTGCATACTTTGTGTGATAGTGGTGCTTCCTGACCACAGTTTGTACAGAATTTCTTCATCGTCTGTCTCCTTTTATATAATGATATATTAATTCTAAAGTAAAAAAATACAATATACAATATAAATTAAACGAGAAGACAATATTTACAACTTATTAAAATAACCAACATTCGTATAGAATGATAAAGATGAAATTATGCATAAGAGCGATTATAATAATAATAAAAAGAAGGAGTTCGTTATGACTACAATAATGAAAGGTGCAGAAAGTTATTATCACCAGGGAAATAATATAGGGATATTGTTATCCCACGGTTTTACCGGGGCAACGTTCAGTATGATGCCACTTGCAGAAGCGTACAGTGAGGCAGGATATACGGTATGCTTACCTCGACTTGCCGGTCACGGTACAAACTTAGAGGATATGGCCGCTTCAACATATGAAGACTGGATTGAAAGCATTGAAGAAGGGCTAACAAAGCTTAAAGAAACATGTGACACAATCATGATGTCAGGCTTATCCATGGGAGGGACGCTGACGCTTTATATGGCAGCGAAACATCCGGAGATTAAAGCGATTATTCCGATTAATGCAGCGGTTGTTATCCCGTATATGCACGCGGCAGCACATGTGGATCTCGATATTATACCGGGAAGCGGTAGCGATATTAAAAAGCAGGGTGTACCTGAAATCGGTTATAAAGATACACCGATGAAAAGCATATTAGAGATTCGTAAGTTAATGCGTACTGTAGAAGAAAGTTTATTCCAGATTAAATGTCCTGCACTGATTTTCGTAAGCCCTGAAGATCATACTGTACCTGCATTTAATGCGGATCTAATCTATACGTCAATTCACAGTGAGTGTAAACACATCATTGAAACCCCGAATAGTTATCATATGTCTACACTTGATAACGACAAGGAATTCATTATAGAGCAATCACTTTCATTTGTAGAAACAATGATAAACGGTTGATTACTCAGCTGTTTTTTTGTCTGGAAGATTCATCTGACTGATTACCGGGTAATTTCAAATAGGAGGTAATATATGAAACTTACAGTACAGGAACTTTATGATTGTTTATATGATAATCTCGGGCCACAAGGATGGTGGCCGGCAGAAGATAATTTTGAAATTATCATTGGTGCGATTTTAGTTCAGAATACAAATTGGCGCAATGTAGAGCGCTCCTTATCGAATTTAAGAAACGCGACACAGTTCGATCCAGAACGCATATTAAATCTGCATCTTTCTGAATTACAAAGTCTGATCAGACCAAGCGGTTTCTATACGAATAAATCTGCTGCAATTATAGCAGTATTAACTTGGCTGAAAAGTCATGAATATGGTTTCAGGGCGATTGATAAGCTATATACAACAGAGCTTCGTAACGAGCTGCTAAAACTTCGTGGTATTGGATTTGAAACGGCAGATGTGTTACTCGTATATGTATTCGAACGTGTCGTATTTATCGCTGACACATATACGAGACGCTTATTCAATGCGCTTGGTGTTCAAAGTAAAAGTTATATGGACCTATATAATAAGGTCACCTTACCTGACACATTTACACCGCTTCATGCGCAGGAATTTCACGGGCTACTGGATGAATTCGGTAAACGTTATTTAACCGCGAAAGGTGTGAAGGGTGCGACTTTTTTAGATGACTACTTCTTATGAGAATATCATCGTCTGCATATTACTTTGTGCAACAATCACGGGCCAGTAGAACGGTGCGTCTTTCCAGCCGGAGTCACTGTGACCGTTCTGTCTGAGCAGTATAACGCTTGGATGTGTTTTACCGAGCTTATATGCCGTCTGCAATTCATCGTGACCTGTGTCTGGTCTGTCAGCAAACCTTTCATCACTACGTAATCTGCTGATATTACGGTTCGTTCTGACGATGACCCATACGAGGTCATCTTCTGATAAGTATTCAATCATCTCAACGTAGCGTTCCATCTGAAATGGTAAATGTGTATAAATAAGTGTCTCATTGATCGCCATCAATATATCACGTACGTGGTGGACAGGGACGAGTACATTTTGGCCGGTATGACGTACAGCATGTTTTTCTAATGCACTGACCATTTTATCGATGCGTTTCATCGCCTGGTTTAACTTCGTTTTGTTGACCGTTTCAAAGCCAACAGGTAAGAATCGTTTACGAGGTCTCACTGTAATCAGTTCAGACATTAATAATTTATTAGGATTACAAGGGACGATCTCTCCTTGTGCATCTTTCGTTAAGAACTTCACGATATGATCCTGTTTCATAATCGCTTCGCGTAACCCTTCATCAAAGAAATGCATACGCTGCATCGCACTATAAATTCGGGGTGTCGTATAGAAACGAGTGACCTCCATATCTTCCATCGGACGAGCACCATACATACGTGAATGCTGCAGCACAGTGTCCTGCTGGAACTTACGTGGATCACGGCCATAATAGAAACCGATTAAGTTGCCGACAGTGATACCGCGATCTAATATTTGACCGCCGATAAAGAAGGTCATCGGCGTACGTAGTCTCAGCTCACCATTATAATCGAGCAGTTGAGTGACATCTTGTTCAGAATTGACGATTTCAATTAACAGCTCTTCATCAATTATTGATGACTTCACAGATTCCAGAACATCAGTGAAATCTGGCATATGATTTACAGAATGCTTTAAATCTTCATAAGCGGTATGAACTAAATCACGAAATAATTGAGGGTTTTCTGTAATGCTTTCCTTTAACTTCGACTCCATACGACTGACGACATCATATTGCCACACGTGTGCTTTTTTCGTCGTAATCGTATGCATAATAAAGCTGTATTTCGTAATGTGATCATTACTTAGATGTCTGACTTTCGCACCGACGATAAAGTTCATCAGTGCATGACGCAATCCTTCCAGGTTCTTAGACGTTAACAGATAATCATCTTTTACACGTCTATTATCAGACTTACGTAATATTTCAAGTTCACTTTCATCGATTGCATGATATAAACTGCGCGCTGCAGGTGATTGTTCCTCAAAGTAAAACTTGCCACCAACATACTTATCATGTGTCGGGACGAGGACTGTAAACGCCGGACGCTTCGGCTGATAGCCACGTTCTGCAAGCACGTCAGCATCCGGCTGTAAGTATAACGAGTAAGGCGTTGCTGTAACTTGTAAGTATGCAGCAGTCGGTAACATCGCTTTAATATCATCAAGCTTTGTCGCGATTTTCTTCAGCTCTATTAAATTACGATCCTTATCTTCACTATAAACAACCGACGCATAATCCGCTTCATCATCGATAAACATTACTTTACGCATCTTCATCTCAGGATAATCGATAAAAAACTGTTCAAGTCGCGCCACATTCTTAATTTCTTTCTTCACGATGATGATCTGTTTCTGCTTCAGTTCATACTTACGTAGCTTCGGCATATGGATAATATCATGCACAATGACCTTATCCTCATCCATTGCACGTCGAAACTCTGCTGCGACACGCGCATATGTCTGACGGGCAAGCGCATTTGAATTCTTCGTTAATATCACGATGCAGTCGAACACATCATCCAGCGCAAGCGCCATCGTACCGATATAACTACGCGTCTTACCTGACTGGATACGCCCGAACAGCATACCCGGACGAAACGTCTCCGTAGAATGCACCTTTAACTGCGCTTTTGTTTGCTGCATGACTTCAATTTCTTCTTCGCTGTAATGATTCAGATGATTTACACACCCAAAAAAATACCCATCTAATTTCAACTGCACTCAATCTCCTGTTTATTGTATAATTGTATATTCTACTATAAACTTAAACTAAAGACATGAAAGGAGTGTAATTATGAACAGAAAACCATTTTTCTATATTATGATATTCTTCCTGACATTCATATTTGCGAATGTCATTCGAAATATTATAAGCGGTGAACCGTTAGAAAACTATTTAATCTATGCACTCGTCGGACTGTTCATATTAGCTTCAATCATCTCAGACTTCATTAAGATCTTTATGGATGGAACAACGCGCACGCTTACAATGGGCAGCAGGATAACGGCACTTATGTATGCAGTTATCATCGCACTATCAATTAAAGGACTCACAATGTCTCACGAATCATTCGACCGTGCAATTTATATTGCATATATTATCTTCAGTGCGATCCTGCTCGTCTTAACACTTTATATGGACCGTGTGAGAAGAAAGTCAGAAACACTTAAATAAGGAGAGAGGCTTATGATCATCATCGTTATATTATTCTTATTGCTTGGTATTTATATGTTAACCGGACGTGGAGGGTTTCTTATTGCCGGATATAATACGTTACCTGCAGAACAAAAAGCGAAGTATGATGAGAAACGTCTATGTAGATTTGCAGGTGCTGTGTTCATTATAGCTACTATGTGCTTAGTACTTATCGAATATACAGAAGTCAATGAAGTGTTTGGTATCGCAGGATTTATCACTATAATATTGGCATTTGTCATCTTAGTGAATACATCTGATTATTTCAAAAAACGATAGTATGGTGGTTCAAATGAGATATTATTGGCACTGAAAATGGCACTCAAACTAGATTTGAGTGCCATTTTTTTAAGGATTCTTCGATTTGGCCATGAAATTGGCACTGAAACCTTAAGTCTTGAAATATTCTTTGGGCCATAATATTAACATTCATCTGCATCGTAGATTTCTTCGCTACTCATCTAGAGTGAGAAAACTCACTGTACATTAATTAAATACCATACCACCATCAATAATCAATGCTTGACCTGTCATATAATCACTGTCAGGCCCAGCTAAATATGAAACACAAGCAGCAACATCAGCTGATTCAGATAAACGTTTTAAAGCAATATTTTTCGCAAATTGTTCTATTCCCCATTCAAAAGGTTTGTCAGCTTCTTTAGCTGTTTATTCAGCAATACCATTCATCATCGGTGTTTTTACAATACCAGGGCAATACGCATTAACTGTTATCCCTTTATCAGCTAAGTCTACTTATCTTTGTAAAACAGTAGGGAAATTTCATAAAATATTTTTTTAGTAATACTCTAATAACAATTTATTACCGTTATAATAGAATTATATTATACAGACAGATGGTGAATGTGTATGAAGAAATTAATATTCGTAATAGTATTGATGCTAATATTATCTGCGTGTAGTCATCCTGAGCAGAAAAAGAGCGATTTAATTGTCTATTCTCCATATCCGGAGCGTTTTATAAATCCAATTATTCAGGATTTCGAACATGCAACTGGTCAGCGCGTACAAGTGATTCATGACTCTACACGTAAATTAATAAAACGAATTGAACACACCCCTATGGAGAATCGGGGGCATGTGTTTGTTGGAGGTTCTTTAAGTGAACTTGAAGGCAGCAGAAGTATTATTCACGGAGAAATCCAGCCATTCATTTATATGCCATCCGTATTTATTGTAAATAAGGATTTGATAGGAGACATACAAGTCAGCAAATATCATGATTTATTGAATCAAGATTTATATAAGCAGTTCAGTTATCCGAATCCGGAACTGACCAATACAGGTTATCAGCATAGAAGTGCTCTGGAGACAATCTATAATAAATCACAATCAGAGAGGGTATTAAAATGTGGTGTAAAGCTGGATAAGACTGCTGATGTAATGGAACATGTGATTTCCGGCAGAAGCTACGTAGGACTGACTTACGAATATACTGCGATGGATTATATTGATGCAGGGTATCCTTTAGAAATTGTCTATCCGTCAGACGGCACCATTATCAACACAGATGGAATTGTCAGAATCAATGGCACTACCCATCCAAAGCGTGATGATTTTATTCAGTATATGCTAAGTAAAGAAGTTCAGCGTCATATTTCAGATGTATTTCATGTCAAATCAGCACGTAAAGACATACCATTCAAAGCGTATAAAGTATTGAAACCTCTGGAAGAAATTAATGTCCTTCAAAGGGGGGAGTAAGATGAACCATCAGCTATATAAGCGCAAAATTCGGCGCACGCTTATTTTGTTTGCGATTCTTCCCGTGTTCTTACTAACAATGATAGGGCTATTTGCTTATTATGCGATATACATTATGAAGACCGATCATGAGCTGAATCAGGTCAATAAAGCGATGGTCAGTATGATTGAGAATGATAGAAAGCACATCCAGGAGCGATACCACGACTTTACTAAAAATATCCCGGGAAATACTACGGATATATATCGCACTTTATACGAACGGAGTAATGATAGAAAACAGCACTACATCTTTAAGTTTGAATACGATAAGCTCTATACAAACAACTATGGCAATATCGCTACGATACCTATGTATGAGCAAGATGGGGAGCAATCCCGACTTACTATAAGTGTCCCTGCAAATGTACTTAAAGATGTGATGCATTATCATGACTATCATTATGTAGTTACTGACTTGTATGACAACATATATTACAGTAGTGATGATCATCCTGTAGGTGACAAATATTCATACGATGAACGCATGCAGATTACAGCATTTCATAAAGATGATCAGTTAAAGCTCTATGTATATCAGGATCTGACACAGACAATTGACAGGGGCATCATTTTAATCAGCATTTTACTTGGCACATTCTTTCTTTTGATTATGATTACCATGTATTCTAGCAAACGTCTTGCACATCGACAAACACAGGATATCGACGAAATAATTGCACATATCAGGCAAGCTCAAGTCAGAGCGTTGACCACATACGAGCCTTTAACTGCGCAAAGCGAACTCGAAATCATCAATCGCTATGTATTCGAATTGTCTCAGCTCAATGAACGATTATTAAAGTCGACGAAAGAATCGAACGAAGCATTAAGACAATCACAGCTTAAATCATTGGAGAACCAGTTCCAGCCTCACTTCATCTTTAATACAATGCAGACAATTAACTATATGATAGATACGGATAAGAAAGCTGCTAAGAAGATGATGATCAAGCTCTCCTCAATATTACGTTATGCCTTACGTGTAAAAGAGTCTGAAGTAACTTTCAAAAAAGAAATCGATTACCTGGAAGACTATGTGTTTATACAGAATATTCGCTTTGATCAGGCCATCCATTATACGATTGATATTGATGAATCTCTTATGAACCTGCAGACTGATAAGCTGTTGATTCAGCCGCTTATCGAAAATGCAATTAAATATGGAGCGATTGAGAATGGATTGAATATTAAAGTACGTATTAAACCACTCCGTAATGGCGATATATATATAGCGGTATATGATGACGGTATAGGCATGACCAAAGAAAGGCTAAAAGAAGTAAGGAGCATGATCAAACATTATAAACTCCGAAATATTCATATCGGAATGCAGAACATACATCAGACGTTACGCGTTAAGTATGGTGAACATTACGGTATGAAGGTGTATTCAGCATATAATAATGGCACATTGGTAACGTTACGTGTGAAGAAGGGAGGTACATATGTATAAAGTACTGATTGTTGATGATGAGCGGATGATACGTGAAGGATTAAAGTCATCCATTGACTGGCAGAAACTGATGTTTAGTGATGTATATCTTGCAAAGGACGGCATAGAAGGTCAAGATATGATATTACAGTATGAACCAGATCTTGTCATTACAGATATTAAGATGCCGCGTATGAATGGTATTGAAATGATGGAAGCGACACGTCAAATTGATTATGAGAAGCTGATCCTATCAAGTTATGATGACTTTGAGTATGCTAAAGCAGCGATACAGTTCAAAGTCGTAGATTACCTGCTTAAACCGATCGATGAAGATGAGCTCAATACCTTGCTGCAAACCATCGTAAAAACATTCAAAACAACAAAGCGTACAGTGCCTGAAATATTGAGGCCGGTATTAATGACAGACTTTGATAATTACTACATTAATCAGGCAGTTCACTTTATCAAGGCTAATATACAAGCTGAACTTGATAACGAGATTATCGCGAATGAACTCGACATTAGTACATCATACTTAATGCGTACTTTTAAGCAGTTTACCGGAATAACGATTAATGATTTTATAAACCGTTATCGTGTATATCGCTCGCTTGATCTGCTTGAAAAACATCTTAAAATCTATGAAGTCTCTGAACAAGTAGGCTATAACGAATATAAAGCATTCAACTATAACTTCCATAAATACTTGAAGATGACACCAAATCAATATATGAAATCATAAAAAAAGTCGAGACGCTTGTCTCGACTTTCATTATTTCATCTTACTTTCTAACTTTCTAATCTTTTTTTCTTCCGCTACAGCAACGATACTTAGTAATATCATACCAAGAATCAGCGCCGCATAGAACACGATAAATACATCCGTCCAGCCATGTAATACATATCCAAAGACATTTAATCCCTTACTTTCTGGGTCAGCAATCATCGCTAAACCAATCTTAGCCATCGAGTCACCGAAGAGGTAACCGAATGTACCAGTCATACCGTTGGCTACACTGATCGCACGTTTCGGTACAAATCCTACGAGAGAGACACCGATCAACAGCTGAGGACCGAATATTAATGCACCAAGACCGAACAATGAGGCATTGACCATACCGACACTTGTCGCGTTCTTGTAGAACATTACAACAAACACAATGAGAAACATACACATAATTGCAACGAGTGCACGACGACCTTTCAATAAATCAGAAACGTAACCCCACATCAAGCTTGCAATTAAAGCGCCAATTTCAAAGTAAAAAATAGTATTCACTGCATCTCCTGCATTGAATCCAAGATGCTCAGTCACATATAATGGTGCCCAGTTATCAATACCGATACGCACAATATATACGAATATGTTTGATACACATAGAATCCAGATGATCGGATTCTTAAGGATATACGTCTTGAATATCTCCCACTTCGTCATATCCTGAGATGCAATATTCTCCTCGTCCACAGGTTCTTCGAAGATATCTTCACAGCGATTCCATCCTAACTCTTCAGGATCATCCTTACCGATGAAGAGTGTGACGATACCGATGATTAAAGCGATGATACTAGGGAAGATGAACATCCCGATAACATTACCGTGGAAGAACATGTTCGCACCCCATAATGCAAGACCCCCTGCAATGGCACCACCAATATTATGTGAAGCATTCCAGAAACCGAGATAACGCCCACGCTTTGTTCTTGGTGCCCATCTGGAAATTGTAGAATAACTTGCCGGACCACCGACAGATTGGAACATACCGTTTAATCCCCATAACACAATCAAGAAACCAATCGCTGAACCGAAGTAACTCAGCGTGAAGCCCATAATCAGTACAATGATAGACGACATAATCAATAAGAACGAAATAATACGTTTCGTATTTCTACCATCGATCATATAACCGATTAATGATTTACCAAGGCCATAAGTGATACTGAATGCAAGACCGATGTAACCGAGCTGTAAAGTTGTGATACCAAGCTCTTCTTTTAACATCGGTTGTGCAGCTTTGAAGTTGTTTCGGATTAAGTACATTGACATGTAAGCAAAGAATACAACGAAGAAAGCCTTTAAAAATTGTTTACGCCATTCTTTTCTCTGAACTGGAATGGGGATTCCTTTATTAGGAATCTTCTGGATATCAAAAAAGTTCATAAATACGCGCCTCCTTTTATTTGTCTTCAGTGTAATCAATTATGAAAACGTTTAATATACGATAAAATATTATTTTGTCTGAAGGAGTGAACGAAATGAGACTTCGATGACATAAAATCCTGTAAATATAAAGGATGCCCTCCCTATAATGAAGTTAAATTTATAGGAGAGGTTGAGAGTAATGACATTAATGATACAACCAGTATTCAAAGAACGCATCTGGGGTGGCAGACATTTGAAGGAATTCGGATATGAGATTCCGAATGATAAAACAGGGGAGTGCTGGGGTATTTCAGCACATGAGAATGGTCCGAATATGATTGTGAACGGAGAACATGAAGGCAAGACATTAAAAGAGTTGTGGGAAGAAAACACAGGACTATTTGGCGTTCAAACGACAGATAAGTTCCCACTCCTTACAAAGATTCTTGATGCGAATGATGAATTATCTGTGCAGGTCCATCCAGATGATGCATATGCACAAGTACATGAGAACGGAGAACTCGGTAAGACAGAATGCTGGTATATCATCGACTGCGATGAAGACGCTGAAATCATCTACGGGCATAATGCGAAAGACAAAGCCGAGCTGGAGAATATGATACATGAGGGCAAATGGAATCAACTTTTTAATTCCATTAAAGTCAGACCAGGGGACTTCTTCTATGTACCTAGTGGAACAGTTCATGCAATCGGTAAAGGCATCCGTATATTAGAGACACAGCAGAATTCGGATACAACATACCGCATCTATGATTATGACCGTACGGATAAGGACGGTCATAAACGCGAGCTACATATTGATCAAAGTATTGATGTGATTTCTTTTAATGAAGATAACTCAAGCACAGAAGCGGAAGTTACTGAAGTACAGGGAAATGTCATTAGAACATATATCTCTAACAGTTTCTTTACAGTGAAACAGCTACTGATAGAAGACCATTATGAATATACCAAACAACAAGACTACACATTGATGAGCGTGCTATCAGGTGAAGGAACGCTAACTGCTGACGGACAAGTCTATACAATCAGAAAAGGCGATCATTTTATTCTGACGACTGAAGATAAGGAAATTGAGCTCCAAGGTAAACTCGATATTATTGAGAGTTATGTATAGTATTTAGGCGTATAAATAATGCGTTGACCTTTTGAAAACACTAATGTATGATTAATATCAACTAAATAACTTATACAGAGAGATGGAGGGAATTGGCCCTGTGAAATCTCAGCAACCGGCGTTTGCACGGTGCTAAATCCAACAGGTGATTCCTGAAATATGAGTGTAGACTTTATACCCTTCTTTTTCAGAAGGGTATTTTTTTTATGGAGGGATAGATATGTCAAATGGTTTCAGAAGAGGAATGGAAGCACGTCATGTGATGATGCTGAGTTTCGGAGGTGTCATCGGCACAGGGTTATTCTTAAGTACAGGGTACACATTACAGCAGGCAGGGCCTATCGGAACAGTGGTGAGCTATGTTATTGGTGCACTGCTTGTTTATATCGTGATGAAATGCATGGGTGCTCTAGCAGTAGCACACCCCGATGTTGGAGGATTTCATACGTATGCGAATATTTATATTCATCAGTCGATAGGGCATGTCGTTGCCTGGAGCTACTGGCTATGCTGGACGATTGCGCTGGGATCCGAAATAACTGCGGGTGGTATCTTATTTCAGAAATGGTTTCCGGATTTTCCGGTATGGTTGTTCAGTCTGGTATTCATCCTCGTGATTGTCGGGATAAACTTTACGACAAGTAAGATGTATGGTGAAACAGAGTTCTGGCTATCACTGATTAAAGTAATTGCCATCATTGCGTTTATTATTATTGGCTTATTAATATTATTCAATGTCGTACCGTCTGACTTAAAGCCGGTCACTTCAAGTGAGAAGCTATTTGATGTACCGAATGGATTATTCGGCATCTTTATTACGATGCTTGCGGTAAACTATGCGTTCAGTGGGACGGAGCTCATTGCGATAGCAGCGGGAGAGACGAAGCATCCTGAGAACGTAATACCGAAAACCATTCGCTCGACAGTATGGAGACTCGGGTTACTATTTATCGGGACCATCGTGATCATGGTCTTACTCTTACCAACGGATCAAGCGAGCTTACTCGAAAGTCCATTTGTTTCGATATTGGATAGCGTCGGAATTCCTTATGCCGGAGATATTATGAACTTCGTTATATTGACGGCATTGCTGTCAGCAGCAAATTCAGGACTTTATGCATCCAGCAGAATGTTATGGAGCCTATCAGAGCAAGATAATGTATTACCAATCGCAAGAAAGCTGAATAAGAACGGTATGCCGGTTAACGCGACAATCATTAGTTTAGCTGGAGCATTACTCAGCCTGTTATCAAGTGTGATTGCACCGACGACTGTCTATTTAGTACTGGTCTCTGTTGCAGGATTTGCCGTAGTCGTTGTATGGATGAGCATCTGTGTGGCGAGGTTCAATCAATTAAGAAGAGAAGGTGTTACACAACGTACAGCATATATCCTACCGGTAGCAGGATTTGCATTATGTCTTATTTCTACAATCGGCGTACTCTTTGACCCGAACCAAAGACTTGCGACACTGATTGGATTACCATTCTGTATTATCGTCGGACTAATTCATTATTTCCTGAAGAAGAAAGGGGCACATATTCATGCAGCTACGAGATAAGTTACAGCAAGACATCGTAATATTAGACGGAGGCTTTGGAACGACTGTAGAACAATTCGGATACGATGTGAAACACGAACTATGGTCATCGAACTTAATCCAGTCCAATCCGGAAGCGGTGTATAAGGTCCATAAAGCATTCGTGGATAGCGGTGCAGAGATTATACTGACCAATACGTATCAGGCATCTGTACAATCATTCTTAAATATTGGCATTGATAGAGAAACAGCACGCACATATTTAGCGAAAGCGGTGGAACTCGCAACGCGCGCAGCAGGCAATCGAGCAATCGTTGCAGGATCACTTGGGCCGTATGGTGCGATGCTCGGTAATGGCTCAGAGTATACAGGGGACTATGAAGAAACTGAAGCTGATTATATTCAGTATCATAAAGAACGACTAGATATACTAATCGAAACAGGTATAAGTGTCTTTGCGTTTGAGACCATCCCTAACATAGAAGAAATTAAAGCAGTGAGAACACTGCTGCTTGATTATCCACATATTGAGGCATGGATTTCAGTGACACTGAAAGATCATGATCATCTGTCAGATGGCACACCACTTGAAGCAGTGATTGAAGTAGTGAATGAGATTGAAAATGTATTAGCATTCGGTGTGAACTGTACAAGCGTGAACGTCATCGATGCAGCAGTGGATAAGTTGATCACACTAAGTGACAAGTCGTTAATACTCTACCCTAATAGTGGACGTCAATATGATGCAGTTCACAAAGTATGGATTGATCGGGAGGATGCATCGCTTGTTGAAGCGGCACCACGCTGGAAAGAAAAAGGAGTGAAGATTATCGGCGGATGCTGTCAGGTCGGACCGGGGGAGATAAAGGAACTCGGGACTGCTTTAAAATAGAAGTTAATATAAAAACAATTAAATATAATAAAGAAATAATAATAATGTATCTTGATAACCTTATTTTGTATATAATAATACAAAATATACAAAATAAGGAGAATATCATGAAACGTTTGAGAAATTTATTTATTGCACTGATTGCTGTACTTTCAATAATCAGTATTTCAACACCGGCAAATGCTGCAGGATACTACTATAAGTACAATGGGTATAGTGGTAATAACTATCAATTTGTAAAGTCTAAGGCATTTATTAATGCGGTGAAGAAGGGTAAAGTCACTGTTAATGGAAAGACGGTTGTCAATAAGGTACCTATGGAATCAGTCGACAAATCATCAGAGACAATAATGACGTATAGTCTTGAGAACAAAAAGATTAAATCGAAATATATTCAAAGAAAGTATGATAGCGTATTCTTCCTGAATGATCATCTAAAGACGTACGCAATTATAATGCCCGTTAAAAAAGGTAAGATTACGAAACAACAATTTATCAAAATGTATGGTAAAAACTATGCTGAAGTGCAAGTAATCGATAATGAAATAAGTGTATATTATAAATTCAAAAATCATTACTTTGAAGGTGCTTTTAATAAAAAGAATCAACTGATTGCTGTCTCGATGAGTTCGCATATTGGCGGACAATTCGGCAAAGAATTTGACCAAATGATATTTGGGAAATAATATGAAAATGCTGCAGTGTCTATGCTATAGATCTGCAGCATTTTCACTATATATCATTTGCAGACACCATCTTAAAATTTGATAAGTAGTATAATGAAAGAAAAACTTATGAGGTGTGCTATGGACAAATGCTTAATTATTGGATCAACAGTCTGTGACGTAGTGATTAATGTAGATCAGCTACCAACGACAGCAGGTGACGTACATATATCAAATCAGACGATGGCACTTGGTGGATGTGCATACAATGTAGTGTCGGTATTACATCATCTAGGAGTGCCTTATACATTTGTATCCCCTGTGGGCACAGGAATGTACGGGGAGTTTGTCGCACGTGAGCTGGAGAAGCAAGGGATACAAACTGAAGTACGCGTCGAGGGAGAGAACGGATGCTGCTATTGTTTCGTTGAACATCATGGCGAACGTACATTTATGTCGCATCACGGTGTAGAGTATACGTTTAATCCACAATGGTTAGACGGTTTGAATTTAGATGATTACAAGTATGTTTATATATGCGGGCTAGAAATTGAAGAACGTGATGGAGAGCAGTTGATTGATACGTTAAGCAATGTTGATGCAACAATCATCTTCGCACCAGGACCACGCGGGAACTTGATTCCTCAAGAACGTATGGAACGCGTGTATCAACTCTCACCGATTGTACACTTGAATGAACAGGAGATTAAGGAGCAAACAGGTTGTGACACGGTTGAAGCGGCACTTGAAGTATTGTATGAGAAGACTCATAACAAGATTGTCGTAACACAAGGAGAGCAAGGTGCAATGACATATGACGGTATAATCACGCATGTGCCGGGAGAAAGCGTGAGAGTTAAAGATACGATTGGTGCTGGAGACAGCCATGCAGGTGCATTTATATCGAGCCTTGCTAAAGGAATGGATGACAAATCTGCACTGACATTCGCAAACAAAGTCGCAGCACAAGTAGTACAAGTGAGTGGGGTTGGATTGAGTGATGAGGTGTGGGGAAGAATGAAAAACTATAAAATTTACTAATGGGAAAATTATCAAATAGTAGTTGATCAAAGTAGTATTATATGATCCAATAAAGTAAATATATTTATTGAGGTGATTTAATATGCATGAAATAACTTCAGAAATGATTTCATTAGGTCAATTATTACTTGATGATAACAAATTGTTTTATATTCCAGAATTCCAAAGAGATTTTGTATGGAAAGATGAACAGGCAAGGGAATTAATTAATGATTTAAAAGAAGACACAGATGGATTTATAAAAGATAATGATGATTTACAAGGATATTTACTAGGAAATATTGTATTAATTGAAAATGATAAAAAACGTTATCTTGTAATTGATGGTCAACAAAGATTAACAACTTTGACATTACTTTTTAAAGTTTTATATGAAAGAATAGATAGCATAATTGAAAGATCAGAAGGTAAGGAAAGAGACAGGTGGTTAAAAAGAATTGGTCAAATAAGTAATGGTTATCAGGTTGTAGATGATGAAGATAACTTTAAAGGATTAAGAATTATTCATGATGAAGGATTGACATTTGGCGGATTTTACAGAGACTTAATAACTGACAAAATATCTGAAGATACTTTAATTATTAGTGATTCAGATAATAATATAAGGGAAGTGTATAATACGTTATCTGATGAATTATCTAATCTTAATGACGCACAAATGAGTAAATTTATCTCTTATATTAAAAATAAAGTGAAGTTAATAGTAACAACTGCACCTTCTGAAGGTAAGGCTTTTCAGTTATTTGAAGTATTAAATGATCGTGGTCGTTCATTAGAACCAATGGATTTAGTAAAAAATACATTTTTAAAAATCATAAGACAAAGTGGTTATAGTGATGAAGATGTTAAAATACTCAATATGAATTGGAAAGAGTTTATAGAGAACCTTCAAATAACGCCTAAAAAGAAAATAGCATCATCTATATTTATGAAACATTTTATAGGTTATGAATATAATAAAAATATAAAACAAGATCGATTATTCGATTTTTTTAAGAATCATTTAAAATTATCAGGAGATGACATTATCTCTCTAGTTAAAAAAATAAATAGATATTCTAAAATATATACATCAATAGAAAAAAATTCACTCGAGAATTATTATTTAAAAGATAATCAAGATATGTTTCTTATTTTTAAGCAATTTGGAATAAAACAATTTCATCCTATACTAATGAGTTTCTATGATGCTCCTGAAGATATAAAGACAGAAGTTGCTGATTTATGTTGTAGATATGGAGCATCGATTATCTTTTCATCTACACAAACAAATGTGATTGAAAAAGAAATGGTAAATATTATAGGGAAGATAAAGAGTAGAAAAACTTTTCAGGAAAAGTATGAATCTTTGAGGAGTCATATACAATCATTAATAAATAACAATTCTGAAAAATTAGTTACCAATATTGGAAAAAATAATTTTATTAATTCCACTGGAGGTACTCAAAAAAAGGTAAGAGATATGATGTATTTTATAGAATTGAAATTCAATAATAACACTCTTATTATTAGGCCTCCTAAGGGTAAAAGAATAACGATAGAACATATTTTGGCAAAGAAAACGGAAATAAACGATATGAATATTTATGGTTTTAATGATACTGATGAAATGAATAGGCACCTTAATCGAATTGGAAACCTAACTTTATTATATCATGATGAAAATACATCGATTGGAACAAGACAGTTTATAGAAAAATATGATACATACTTAAAATCTGACTTTATAGTTACTAAGTCAATTGTTACGAAACTTGAAACCACAATTAAAAATGGTGCAGAGACTGAAAGAATTAAGTTGTTGAATGAACACCAGCCGCAATATTTAAAAAATGAAAAATGGACGAAAGAATTAATTGAATTAAGAAGTAATAAAATTTCATGTTTAGTAGATTTAATAATTAAAGGCAGTATAACAAAATAGTTAATACATTTATTTTATGATTCCATGAAAATATTCCTAACTTCAAAAGTTGGGAATATTTTTATAAATTAATCAATAAATCATATTTGAATCATGAAATAATACATTCTTTGCTATAATTATATTAACTAATTGTAAGGAGTACATAGATGGAAAATATAAAGATAAACTATTACGACTTTAACAAAAATGTATTACCTGATATCAAGGATCCTGTATTAGACGGTTATCCAATTGTATATATTTTAAATAATGATTTATCACATCCTGAAGCATACATAGGCCAGACTGTACAAGTAAAAAGTAGAATGAAAAATCATTTAACAAATAAAGATAGAAAGAAATTAGATAAAATGATTTTAATTGGACATGATAAATTCAATCAATCTGCAACCTATGATATAGAGACAAACCTTATTAATCATTTTATCGCTGATGAAAAATATAAGTTACAAAACAAGAGTCAGACTGCTCAGCAAATGACACATAACTACTATGACAAGTCATATTATCATTCTGTAATTTTTGAAGACATATGGGATAAATTAAGAAAAGATGGCATTGTGAAGCACACAATAGAGGATATCCGTAATCGAGATGTGTTTAAACTTTCGCCGTTTAAAGAGCTTTCTGAAGCACAGATGGATTTAAAAACTAAAATTATTGAGTTTTGTAATAATCATATTAATGATGACAAAAAAGCTGTATTTTTAATAAAAGGTGATGCTGGGACTGGCAAAAGTGTTGTTTTAAGTTCGACATTTAATACGATTCAAGATTTATCAAAGAACAAAGATTTTATATATTTAGAAAACACAATAGAAAACAATCTATTTAACTCTAAAAATTACTTATTAGTAAATCATAATGAAATGTTGAAGACATATGTAACTATTTCTGAAAGCTTAACTAATTTAAAGAAAAACAACTTTTTAAAACCAACGTCATTTATAAATAAAAGTAAATCTGAGAAGATAAAAGCAGATATTACTTTAGTAGATGAGGCGCATTTGTTATTAACACGACCAGATAGTTTTAATTCATTTAAAGAAAATAATCAGTTAGAGGAAATCATCAAGCATAGTAAAGTAACGATAATCGTATATGACGAAAGACAATATTTAAAGATTAAATCTTCATGGTCTGAAAATATATTGAAGAAAATTTTAAAAGGTACAAATAGTGAAGAATTTGTATTAGATAGTCAATTTAGAATGCAAGCTGATCAAGACGTAATTAATTGGTTAGATGCATTTGTAAATAAAGAGATAAGAAAATTACCAAATTCAAATAGTGAAGAATTTGAATTTAAATTTTTTGATAATGCTTCCCGAATGCATCAAGCAATTGTTGAGAAGAATGAAGAATTTAAACTATCTCGAGTTGTGTCAACATTTGATTACGTACATAAAAAAGATGGAAATGATTACTTTGTTGATGAGCCTGACTTTTCATTAGCCTGGAATAGAACTGATTATAAAAGTACTTGGGCTGAGGAACCTCAAACAATTAGAGAGGTTGGATCGATATATACAATTCAAGGGTTCGATTTAAACTATGTAGGAGTAATTCTTGGGCCTTCTATTGGATATGATAAAGAAAATCATTGTTTAAAGATTGATGTAACTAAGTATAGAGATACTGAAGCTTTTAGGCAGTCTTCTGAAGAGGTTAGAACAAAAGAAGAATTAATTAAAATGAAAGAACAAATCATTTTAAATTCAATGAATGTGTTATTAAAACGTGGTGTTAAAGGTTTATATATTTATGCAAGTAATGAAGAACTTAGAAAAGTATTATTGAATGGAGGTCTTCCACTTGAATCAAGAAATCATTGATTTAATTAATAAGTTTAGAGAAGAAAGAAACTGGAATCAATATCACAATCCAAAAGATCTATCTCTATCATTAAGTTTAGAAGCGGCTGAACTTTTGGAAAACTTTCAATGGATATCAAGTGATGAAGCCGTTGAGAATAATAGGGAAAATATCGCTGAGGAGTTGGCGGATGTATTTATCTATGGAATACAGCTAGCGGAAGAAATGGGTTTTGATATAGAGAAGATAATTAGGGAGAAAGTTAAGAAGAATGGAGAAAAATATAAAATATCTTAAACATAAGCAATAAATATAAAAAATTGATGTTGATATTTCTTCTTCACAATCTTTTCAATAAATTCATTAGGAATTGATATTTGCATAATGTATCTCCTAAATACCATTACTAAGGCTCGTGAATACGACTTAATTTATAAAAAATAGAGATTGATTCCCTTTGTGTCAGTCTCAATAATTTTACAATAGTTTCAATTTCACTTATCGTAAAATTATTACCATCATTCCTTCGTTTTTCTGTATAAAGAGAGCAACTTTTATCTAATTATCCAAACTGACTATTGAAATAGAAGACAATCTGCCATCAAAACTAAGCGGATTATACAAAAGATATATTGATTGATCTCATGGAAACATCGTCTTATCAGGAAAAATAGACTATTATATTCAGAATGGACATCTTGAAACTTCATACGGAGATATTACTAGTGTATATAGACGACAATATAATGTTGATGCAACAAGATAAGAATTAAGAGCAAGAAGATATAGATATAGACATAAACTTATCCTACCTTTAGAAAAATTGATCAAGTGTTATGAACATGGTCATTGAGGAGATATATACGAAATGTGTCTTTGCTTAGAAATTGATCGTGGCCACTTTAATAATATTGTTGATGATTATAAAAGTAAGTTTGGCTATTATGTAAAATATGATGATCACAGAATACAATTTGAACCTTTAAAAATCGAAAAATATTAATTTGGATATTCAGCTTTTAGCGTTTATCATATAAATTTAAACAAGGAGATGGTTATCTTGGCAAAAAAGAAAGAAGAACAAATTTATTACGATGCCAATGGAAATCCCGTTGACATCAAAAAGAAACGCAATCCTTTCTTAATGGGTTGTCTTGGTCTACTCGCTTTATTTTTACTTTTAGGAGCATGTGGTGCAATATTCGGCAGTGAAGATGGTGGTAAAGAAACTAGTTCTACCGAAGAAGCTACTACAGAGGAAAAGACTGAAGAGAAAAAAACTGAAGAAGATGCTACTACTGAAGAAGTAACCACTGAGAAAGTAACGACCGAAGAAGCTACTACAGAGGAAAAGACCGAAGAAGTCACAACTGAGAAAGTAACAACGGAAGAAGCTACTACTGAAAAAAAGACTGAAGAAGAAAAAATCAGTTCGACTACATCAACAAGAGAAATGAAAAATGCTTTATCTGCAGCAGAAAATTATGTAGATTTAATGCCTTTTTCTAAAGCAGGTTTATATCAACAACTTACTTCAAATGCTGGTGATAAATATACAGCAGAAGAAGCCCAATATGCTATTGATAATTTAGATTAATAAAACTCAATAATAAGGGTGCGTTTTACGTACCCTTATTTTTATACTCAAAATAAGGTATGGCGGTTATATTACATTTAACCCTGCTGAATTTATTGAATAGAAAGTAAAAGACACAGTGAAAAAAGCCGAGGATATCACCCATAAAAAAAACTCAAGTCATGGTAATGTGATTTGAGTTTTTTAATGTATAGCTTATTATATAATTGATAAAATTATATTAATTTTTAATATTTAATTATATATAATGTTGGAATGTAAATTGCATGGCTTAAAGTAAGATGACATATTTTGCGATAATACAAAAACGTAACTGAGGGATTGAAGGCCACCCAGACCAAATTATAAGTTGTATTTATGGCGTTTCTATCTCTTCATATTAGCGTTCAACGCTATCAATATATCCTAGGTATCAAACAAAAACCAAACATCATTGTAATCGATTTCATTTCGTGATATATTTTATGTAATCGGTTACACAACGTGAGGAGAGTTAGGATGGCGACGATAAAAGATGTGGCGAAAGAAGCGGGTGTGTCCGTTGCTACGGTATCTAGAGCGATGAATAGCTCGGGGTATGTGCACGAGGATACCTTGAAGAAGATTAATAGAGCGATTGAGTCTTTAAAGTATAAGCCTAATGAAACGGCACGTACGCTGTATAAGAAACAGTCGAAGATTATCGGTTTATTGTTGCCGGATATCAGCAATCCGTTTTTCACTGTGGTGGCGCGTGGGGTTGAGGATGCTGCGCTGGAGCGAGGGTTTCATGTTGTTATCGGCAACAGTGATCAGAATCGGGATAAGGAGCGTCAATATATTGATACGTTCCTACTGCATAACTGTGTCGGTTTAATTTCTTCTGCGCTCGTATGGGAGGGTGCGTTACAGTATATTCAATCTTCAAAGATGCTGCATGTGATGTTAGACCGTATCGGTGAGACAGAGTACTCTGTTGAAGCGGATCATTATAAAGGTGGCGTGTTACAGGCGGAATGTTTGCTGGATAATGGCTGTAAAAACATTTTAGTGATCACTGGTAATATGAAGTTTAGTTCTTTCAAGCATCGTCTAGAGGGTGCGATCCACACGCTTGAAGAGGGCGGTGCTGTCTTTGAGATCCTTGAGCTGAATAGTGAGGGTGTCGGTCATGTGTTGCTAGATCAGATAAAGTATAAGGCGTATGACGGGATCATCTGCTATAACGATTTAATCGCGATCCAAGTCATGGGGCTGCTACAGCATAATGGTGTCAACGTTCCGGGTGATGTTCAAGTGGTGGGTTATGATGACATACAAATCAGTGCGTCGTATTTCCCGAGTCTAACGACGGTAAGGCAGCCTTCATATTTACTAGGGAGACTTGCGTGTGAGCAGTTAATTGATCTGCTGAATGGTAAGCAAGTAAAAAAAGAGATAAAGATAGATGTAAGCTTAGTTGAAAGAAAAAGTACAAGGAGTGAATAAAATGCGTGAGATTTATGTGATAGGTAGTGCTTCGATTGACTTGGTGGTTAAGAGTGACAGACGACCGCTGAAGGGTGAAACGATATTAGGTGAATCCTTCTTTATGACAACCGGCGGGAAGGGATCTAACCAGGCGGTGAGTGCGAGTCGTCTAGGTGGTAAGGTTAAGATGGTCGGTGCTGTAGGAGCGGATGACTTTGGACAGCAAATCTTAGCGAACTTTAGAGAGAATAGCGTTGATGTATCCAATGTGGAATCGGTTACACATGTATCGAGTGGTACAGCACATATTACGTTATCAGAAGATGATAACTCGATCATCGTCGTGCCGGGTGCAAACTTTGCAGTGACAACCGATCAAGTCGCACAAGTCCTGAGTGAGGCCGCAGAAGATGCGATAGTGGTACTCCAAAATGAGATTCCTAAAGACGTCATATTATTTACCATTGATAAGTGTAATGAACTCGGGTTAACGACAATCTATAATCCAGCACCATTTATAGAAATTGAACTGGATTATTTGAAGAAGGTGACTTACTTCACGCCTAATGAAACGGAAGTGAAAGAGTTGTTTGGTGAAGACTATGAGGAGGTCATCCAAGATTATCCGAACAAGATGATCGTAACACTAGGTGACAAAGGTGCCGTATTTTATAATGGTCAGCTTGTCAATGTGCCGGGTATTAAAGCAGATGTAGTGGATACAACAGGTGCCGGTGATACATTTAACGGTGCGCTTGCTGTGGCATTAAGTGAAGGGATGGCACTTGATGATGCGATCTTATTTGCAAATAAGGCGGCGAGTATTTCTGTAACGGGCTTAGGTGCACAAGGCGGTATGCCCTATAGAGCGGTGATGACAGATGTATAAGACAGGGACGTTAAACAGTGAGATCTCTAAAGTGTTAAGTGACTTAGGACATACAGATACGATTGTCATCGCTGACTGTGGGTTGCCTGTTCCAAAGGGTGTACAGAAGATTGATCTCGCAGTCAGACAAGGCTTACCTTCATTTATTGATGTCGTTGATGAGATTGCACGGCACATGGTCATTGAACACGTCACTTTAGCTGAGGAGATAAAGGATAGCAACCCAGCAGTGTTGAAAGAGGTTGACAGCATAGTGAAAGGTATACCGAATGACTTTGTGACTCATGAACAATTTAAGACGCTGACAGAAAACTCGGAAGCCATCATAAGAACAGGAGAAGCCACGCCGTATGCAAATATTATTTTAAGAAGTGGTGTTAATTTCTAGGAGGGGGTGCTTTCATGATTAAAATGACGAATATCCATAAAGCATTTGGTGATAATAAAGTCTTACAAGGTGTAGATTTTGTGCTTAATGATCAGACCGTACATGCTTTGATGGGAGAGAATGGTGCCGGTAAATCAACATTGATGAATATCTTATCCGGTATTCATTCGAAAGATCAAGGAGAGGTCACTGTAGACGGCACGACAGTGAATTACAAGTCGCCGAAAGAATCGGAGGCAGTAGGGATTCAGTTTATTCATCAGGAACTTAATATATGGCCCGAGATGACGGTGCTTGAGAATTTATTTATCGGCAAAGAGATTACAAATAAGTTTGGCAAGATTGATGAAAAGAAAATGAAGCAAGAAGCACTACAAGTATTTGACCATCTTGACTTCAGCTTACCGCTCAATAAATTAGCAGGTGAATGTTCAATCGGTGAGCAGCAGATGATTGAAATCTCAAAAGCACTGATGACCGATGCTAAAGTCATCATTATGGATGAACCTACTGCAGCACTTACAGATAAAGAGATTGATAAATTATTCATCCTTATCGATAAATTAAAGTCTGAAGGCGTCAGCTTCGTCTATATTAGTCATCGTATGGATGAGATATTTAAGATATCAGATGAGATTACCGTCATGCGTGATGGTGTAACAGTGATGCGTAAACGCACGGATGCAACGAGTTATAACGAACTTGTTCATGCGATGGTGGGACGTAGTCTAGATCAGCAGTTCCCAGACAGAACAGTGGAGCCAGGAGAAGTGATACTGGAAGTCGATCATTTATCCAATGATGCATTTGGAATGGATAATATTTCATTCAATCTAAGGGAAGGTGAAATACTAGGTTTCAGTGGATTGATGGGGGCAGGGCGAACAGAAATCATGCGTAGCTTATTCGGCATCGATAAAGGTGATAAAGCCGTTAAGATACTAGGGAAGAATGTTTCCATTAACAATCCGGGAGACGCAATAAGAAACGGTCTTGCATTTATCACAGAAGACCGAAAAGATGAAGGCCTCGTACTTGATGCATCTATTAAAGACAATATGACCATGGCTAACATTAGAAGCTTTAGTCAATCTGGAGTTATTAAAAATGACCCTTTAGAATTATTCGTCAAACAAATGCAAGATAGATTGTCCATAAAATCTAACAAAGAATTACCGGTATCTTCGCTTTCAGGAGGGAACCAGCAGAAAGTCGTGATTGCAAAATGGGTAGGTAACGGACCGAAAGTATTAATATTAGATGAACCTACTCGCGGGATTGATGTTGGGGCTAAACGTGAGATATATAATCTCATGAATGAGCTTACTGAACGTGGCATTTCAATCATCATGGTATCTTCAGAAATGCCCGAGATCATCGGATTAAGTGATCGCGTATATGTACTACAAGAAGGGATTATTCGTGGAGAATTAACTGGAGATAACATCACGCAAGAGAAAATAATGACGCTCGCTACAGGAGGCGAATTAAATGAATAGTAAATCATTACAAAAGAGGGGTTTAATTGAACGCTTAGGACCATTATTAGGATTGCTTATTTTAGTAGTCATTATCACAATACTTAATAATGGCTTTATTGCACCGAATAATATTTTAAACTTATTAAGACAAGTTTCGATCAACGGATTAATTGCATTTGGGATGACATTTGTAATCTTAACAGGTGGGATTGATTTAAGCGTCGGTTCTATTCTTGCGCTATCCAGTGCACTGACTGCAATACTGATCACAAGCGGTGTGGATCCAGTGTTAGCATTATGTCTTGGTGCATTGATCGGGACACTGTTAGGTGCCGTCAATGGAGTGCTTGTTACTTTTGGTAAGATGGCACCATTCATTGCAACGTTAGCGACGATGACAATTTTCAGAGGACTGACACTGGTTGTAACGAACGGTAACCCTATCACAAATCTGGGAGACAATTTCTGGTTCCAGGTATTCGGTAAAGGGTATTTCTTCGGGATCCCAGTACCTGCAGTAACGATGTTACTCGCATTTGGCGTGCTATATTTCTTGTTACATAAAACAGTATTTGGTAAAAACACATACGCGATCGGTGGTAATGAGAAAGCAGCATTTATTTCCGGTATTAAAGTCGATAAAGTCAAAATATTGATCTACTCTATTTCAGGATTAATGGCAGCACTGGCAGGCGGCATACTGACATCACGTTTAAATTCTGCACAACCGACAGCGGGTACATCATATGAACTTGATGCCATTGCAGCAGTGGTGCTAGGTGGTACATCACTAACAGGAGGAAAGGGTCGAATATTCGGGACATTAATCGGTGTATTGATCATTGGCGTGCTGAACAACGGCTTGAACTTATTAGGAGTCTCTTCTTTCTACCAGCAAGTGATTAAAGGTATCGTAATTCTGATTGCCGTATTGATCGATCGCAAAAAATAAAACTAAAGAGGTGTAGCAATGAAAAGGATATTACCATTATTACTTATCGCTCTGTTAACTTTATCAGCATGCAGCCTAGAACCACCAGCATATCTAAAAGAAGATAAAGCAAATAAATCAAACAAAGATATTACGATTGGCGTAAGTTTATCAACATTGAATAATCCGTTCTTCGTCTCCATTAAAGAAGCGATACAAAAAGAAGCCAAGAACAATAACTTCAAAATCAAAGTAGTCGATGCGCAAGATGATTCAGCGAAACAATCCAACGATATCGATGACTTGATTCAGCAGCAGGTGGACTATTTAATCATTAATCCAACTGACTCAGCAGCCATATCTTCAGCAGTTCAAAATGCAAATGCACAAGATATCCCTGTAATTACGTTAGACAGATCCGTTGAACAAGGAAAAGTAACGCAGTTTATAGCATCTGATAACGTCGCAGGGGGTAAGATGGCAGGGGAATATATCGTTAAACAAGTAGGAGAAAAAGCAAGTGTCGGCGAACTTGAAGGCGTGCCTGGTGCCAGTGCAACGCGTGAAAGAGGAAAGGGATTCCATATTGTTGCTGACAAACAATTAGAGGTAGCATCAAAACAAACAGCTAAATTCAATAGAGCAGAAGGTTTGAATGTTACTCAAAATATGATCCAGTCACACCCTGACATTAAAGCAATATTTGCCCATAATGATGAAATGGCACTAGGTGCGATCGAAGCAATTGGTACAAAAGACATACTCGTCGTAGGCTTCGATGGCAATGACGATGCGATGAAATCTATCAAAAATAAAAAACTAGATGCAACCATTGCACAACAACCCGCATTGATGGGTGAAGATGCAGTTAAAGCAATATTAGATTTAAAAGATGGAAAGAAAATTAAATCAGAAGTAAAAGTACCACTGAAACTTGTGGAACAATAAAGAAGGAAAAAGACCTGCAAAATATAAATTTGCAGGTCTTTTTGAAGATTAAGGTATATAATTTAAGATTTTAAAATTTATATTTTATGAGTTATTAATCATTTTCTATAAATGTATCCGCTATTTCTAATCACATAAAATTTCTAAAACAATAAGAGAATAAAAAAATTTCTTTCATTTAAAAAATCATACTCTTTTTGCAAAGAAATTTGATAAATCATACTTCAGCTTTTCATGATTAATCCTTCTTATAAGTACGTCGATTGTAAAATTAAGCTAGACAACAAAAAAGCCTTCTATGCTAAACTCAATATGTATTTCCGACCAAAGAAAACATAAGGAGTTAGTACAGAATGGCCTATAAAACATCTTAACACGGATGAACTCACGTTCATAGAAACATATTATGATCAAATCGAAGGTGAGAAATTGTCTAGCTTATTTTGACAAATGAAAGTATTAAATCAATATTAAATTTGTTCTTCTATCAAGTACATGTCATATTAATGCTTATAATCTCCGTTAATGATTTCAACCATTTCAATGTTTGCGATATCTTTATTTGTTGTATAGTTCACCTCAACGTGATAATTATTAGTTTTAATGCTATCATATATCGTTTTATGAGTATTTTCATATTCTTCAAAAGGTACAGCCCAGTGGCCTTTTAGATTGATGATACTCACATTTTGATCTTCTACATCAATTGTAATGGAATGAATCGGATAATTATTGTCATCAATATTCGGACCTGTTCCATTCTTTAATTCAAAGCTAAAATTATCGTATACTGCAGTCCCATCTTTACTCTCAGCAGTATTAGTTTTTTAATCATTATATGGATCTTTGTCCGTTTCTTTTAACAATCCGAACCCTTCAATTTCAAAAGTATTTCGCTTAATAGATTCAGCGAAGCACTCTGATAATATATCTGGAACATTATAATGACTGAAACCATCTACCAATGTAATATTCTCTTCATCTTCATTCTCATTATCTTCATTCATCTAAGACTCATTCATTCTTATTTTCATGATGTCATAAGTTAGGTCGGCTATATCTTTATTAGCTACTATAAATCTTGGCGTCATCTTTTTATCGATAATTGAAGTGAGTAAATAGTTACTATCATTTGTTTTTATCACTACATATTTTTCTCCTGCATCATTCGAAAGATCTTTTTCTATATTTTTAGATAGAATATTTGTTAAATTCTCTCCTGTTTCCTCTTCGATTTGATTGAAATCAACAGTATCATCATTTTCTTTTTTATTTTCCTTCTCAATCTTTTTTTGTATATCTTCGCTAATATTTAAAATATTAATATCAATAGAATGCACCTTTTTCTGAGAGACATTAACTACGAAATTATCATATTCATAGGATGTAACCTCTAAGACATCTCTATACTTCTCAGAAAACTTATTAAAGTCTTTTATACCAATTTCATTTGCCATGTTTTCATCAATTTTGTCAGTAGAAACACTTATAGCTTTCCCTAGCTTTTTTTCAATAAGATTTTCGTCACTATTTATCTTAATGCTGTTTACATTAAACTGACCATTTTTAAGATAATTACCAAAATATTTATCTCGAGGGTCTATATTTAATTCAAGTCTAGTTCCTTCTTTACCTTTAGTTATTTGAAATATTTCTTGTACACTATTTTGATTAATTACTGATGCAGTTGAATTTTTATCGTTTGATGCATTACTACATGCCCCTAATAATAATGATACTGAAGTAAAAGCTATCGCAAATTTTTTCATTTTAATCGTCTCCAAATTAATGTTTTTTTCAATTGCTACGATAATATGCTGTTAATATTATAAAAACAATACATTTTTCCTTGAATTTACATCATATTCTATATTTTGTATGAATTAATGTAATTATAGTATAAAATTTTATGTATTACACTATTTATAAGATAAAATAATATATTTTCAATACTTTTAATCTACATCAGCAGGTTCCTATGGCTAATACAATATTATATAAAATGGTTTACGGCGTTGTAAATCTCTCGATAGCAGCAGCGCTGTCGACCATTTGTCATGCCATATTGATCAGTATCTTTGACTGATATCCAATTGAGATACAAGCTGGCATGGCGTGCTATAGCGCATCTTACTAAATAATTATAAGCTCAGTACTGATTAGGTGCTGAACTTTATTAGAGGAATGATTATTAGATAGGTTACACTCTATTTCACTTGATTCCAATAAAATAGTGTAAGACTTTATTTTTTATAATATTGATTGCTTGCGAAAAAAATGTAAAAATATAAAAAAGGACTAGTATTATATTGGGATGATGTATATAATAAAATTTGTTAAAACTTACGCTATGTTTTATGGTAATGATTGAAAGAATGGTTGTAGTTGCATGATAATATTGCACAATATAAAAAGAATAAGAAAGTGGTGATGAGCATTAACAAATTATTAAATTTGCTGACGAGCCTTATAATTGTAATTACTTTCTGCTTGAGCCCGAGCTTTGCTTCAGCACAAGATAATGATAGCGTTCCTGAAACTAGTAATCCGAATATGTTGTATGTGGAGCAGAAGGGTGAAAGTAATAATAAGGTACTGTGGCATCTGAAGGCGAATGAAGCGAATTCAAGATTGAAGGACGTAGTCATTAAAATGGAACTGCAAGGTGGGCATGATGTCAATCTTGTAGAATTAAATACTTTGCTCAATGCTAAAGGGATAACAGTGACGCAACCAGATCCGCAAAAGAAAGTATTTCTACTGAGCATCAAAGCATTAGAGGAACCATTAAATATTGAGTTTTCTTCTGTAATTACAGATAATCAGCAGTCAAATTACAAGTTGTCGTTATCAGCAGACATAAATCAGCACGTTACAGCAAGCGATATCTACTTTGTTAAAACACAACTAAGTGGAAAGCTTCAATATAAGGATGTGCCTGATAAAGTAACACCTCCGGCACTAGAAGTTGAACTGATTGATAAGCAGCATCAGACTGTTGTCGACCGTACTGTTGTAAATCCTGATCATCTCGAATATACATTTGATCAACTCAACAAATTTAACATTGATAATCAGCTGATAGAGTATGAAGTGCGCCCTAAGGCAACTGGCAACTACAAAGTTGATGTAAAGTCAAACGATATCTTACTGCAGTATCTTTCCGCAAAGATAGAAGGGGATGTTCGTAACGAGTCGGGCAAACCGCTAAATATAAAGATTATCAATAAAGCAACAGGATCAATCGTAGATGAAGTGCTGGTAGACGGAGCACAATCTCGTTATACAAAAGACAACCTACCGCTTAACGATGACCAAGGAAATGGAATCGATTACGATATTAAAGTAGAGGACACAGAAGGATTTAAGGCTACAACGTCAAAATTTGATATTGAAGTCACTAAAGATAAATCAGCAGATACTCATCCTGAGAATAGTGTAGAAACAAAACAAGACGACCAGCCTAAAGCAGACGTTAAAGTAGCGGAGAAAGATGAAGCATCAGCCGAGCCTACAGCACGACCAAAGGTAGAGGATAAAGCAAAGGCAGAGGATAAAGCAAAGGCAGAGGATAAAGCAAATGAAATATCTGCAAAGCAAGATATAAATAAAAGTACTACGAATAATTCATTGAAAAGATCGTTAGTCTATGCAGCACCTAAAGAAATCCCGCTGCTTAGCACATTCAGCCTTGCAAACGTCAACTTACTGGGCTTTGCACCAATGAACAATGTAGCTGGAGTAGCTGACGATCCATATCCTACATATAAAGGGCAAATCAGCAACATGGCTTGGGATGAAAAAGGACTGTATCGCAATAGAACTCCACAGCCTGTTGAATATAATGAATCATTTCAGTGGAAAAAAGCACAACCGACTTCAACTGAAAATGAATATGCAATTGATTTAAAAACACAAGGCCGTGCATCTGTTACACAAGAAACGGTAGATATCGTTCTTGTGGTTGATAATTCAGCAAGTATGGGCACTATTATAGGAAATGGAAAGACACGCTGGCAGAGTATGAAAGATGATGTATTCCAATTCATAGATGAGGTAACGCGGGCTAATACAGCGGCTAATACTAAAATAAGAATCGATGTCGTTAACTTTGCTTCAGCATTGAGACCCGAGATTAATTCAGGATTTTCAGGGGATCCTGCAGTTATTAAATCTAAGTTCTACCCAAGTTATGTTCCAAGTGGTCAAGGGGGTGGAACATTTACTCAGCAAGGTTTAATAAGTGGCTCCAATAAACTTGGTACATCCAGGGCTTCAAAGAAAGTGATGGTTGTACTTACAGATGGTGCACCGACTTTAAGTTACTTGGGGACTCGTGCTACTGGTAGTGAGAACATCACATCGTTTAGCGACTATGTTAAAGGAAATGGAACGAACTTTCAGTTATATGGTTATTTCAGAGATTATGGTACACACAATCCTTATACTGTAAATGGTTATGATATTATCAATCATGGTCAGCCAACGATTTCACAGGCGAAGTTAATTAAGAACTCAAGGCCAGATTTTGATATCTTCTCTATTGGATTAGATACAACCGTTGCAAGCGGAGGTGCTACCGAAGAGGATATGAACAATGTGCTCAATAACATTGCATCAAGACCGGAATATGCATTTACAACAGCGGACTCTGCATCAGAATTGTCAAAAACATTATCAAAGATTTCACAAAGTGTATCGAATAGTATCTCTAATGGCGTTGTAACTGATCCGATAGGGCCTATGTATGATCTCAATTTAGGTAGTGACAATATATTGGATAAGTCCGACTACACGTTAACCGCCTCCAACCCAGATCTATTAAAGAGTGTAACGGTTAATTATGATTCAAACACAAAGACATTAAAGATGAATGGATTAAATTTAGGAAAAGGTGAATGGGTCAATCTTAACTATAAAGTTAAGTTGAGAGTAACAGAGGACAATTTTGTGGAAAATCAGTGGTATCCAATGAATGGTACTACAACATTGAAACCATCCAATTCCTCTATTAATTTAAGAGAGTATCCAGTTCCTGAAGCTAAAGCGAAAAGTCCGTCTTATAACTTTGTATTTAATAAGGTAGATGATAATGAAAAACCATTACAAGGAGCAGTTTTTGAACTGAAAGACGCCAGTGGGAATATATTGAGCCGAACTTCTAGTTCTAGTGGACAAGTTCAATTTGATAACTTAAAAAAGGGACGATATACTCTAACAGAAAAAAGTGCACCTAATGGCTTCATAAAAGATTCTAAAGTTTACACTGTCGTTATTGCTAGTAACGGTGAAATTAGAATAGATAATGTACTTTATACCGATACAAATAAATTTAAGATAATTAATAAAAAGTTATTAGGTTCAATAGAGGTGATCAAACATAAGACTGGTAACGAAAATGAACTGTTACGTGGTGCAAAGTTTGAACTGAGAAATTCATCAGGTGACCTAATCGACACCTTAACAACAGGCACAGATGGCAAAATACTATTTAAAGCGTTACCTTTAGGAAGTTATACTCTAAAAGAAATTCAGGCTCCGAGTGGTTACCAGTTAAATAGTGAACCTCTTAATATTACGGTTAAAAACGATGAAAAAGTAATCGTTAAAGTTCCTAACAAAAGCAACAGTGATATCTTACCGAATACTGGGGGAACAGGAACCATATTCTACACATTATTAGGCATGCTTATCATGGTAATTACAGTATGGAGCAGAAAGCAAGTATCGAAACCTTAATAATTATCCTGTGTAAGCAGGTTATTATAAAAAACATAAAATATCAGGAGGCAATTATGTCTAAATTTACACAGCGTTTGTCAATATTTTTAATAGTTACACTTGTATTAGGGCTAGTATTACCTGTAAAAGCATCAGCAGCAACAGGGAAAGTAACAGATTTAACAATTCATAAAATAACAGGTTCTGAAGAAACAACAGCCACTTATGATCAGTTAGTAAATGGTACTGCGCCTGCAGGATCAAAGCCGATTTCTAATATTTCATTTACTTACTGGAAAGTAACATCAGAACAATTAAAGCAGTTGAAAGCGAATCCTCAGAATTATGATACGTTAGAAAAAGTACGTACTTTGCTATCAGAACCGACAGGAACAACTCCGAAAACAGCAGCAGACGGAACAACTAAAGTACCAAATTTAGCAGAAGGTTACTACTGGTTCATCGAAGATAAATCAACAGCAATTAAAGATGCTAAAGCAGTACCATTTGGACTTGAGCTTCCGATCACTAATGAAGCAGGAACAGGTTACATTAATGATCTGCACGTATTCCCGAAAAATACATTACAAGACTTACCGACAATCGATAAGGATGTTAAATCTGATGATACAAAGTCTGCATCATTTGCAGTAGGTGAATCATTCAACTGGATTATTCAGCCTTCTGTACCAAAGGGTATCGAAGAGTATGAAAAGTTTGAAGTTACTGATACAATCGATTCAAGATTGACATTTGAAGGTACGGAAAAAGTAAAAGTTACGATTAACGGTAACGCACTTACATCAGGAGTCGACTATACAGCAACTGAGAATAATAATAAATTAGTAGTAAGCTTTACAAAAGCAGGGCTAGGTAAATTAAATGTAGAAAATCCTAAACTAGAAATCTTTGTGCCAACAATGATCAATGACACAGCGGTTATGGGATTACCTATCAGTAATGATGCGACTTTAAACTTTGATAATGGTCACGGTGTCACAACTCAACCTGGTACAGACACACCACCACCTACTGTACCTGATACAGATATTCCGAAAGTCTATGCTGGCGGAAAGAAATTTGTTAAGACAAATGGTCAAGGTACTAATCTAGGTGAAGCAGAATTTGTTATCATGAATGGTGCAGGAGACTACCTTGTTCAAGACGGTAACCTTAAAGTTTCATGGACGAAATCTGAAAACGATGCGACGAAATTTATCTCATCAGCAGATGGTAAATTTGAAGTCAAAGGATTAGCGTATGGTGATGACAATACTAATAATACAGGTGCAACAACTTATAAAATTAAAGAGGTAAAAGCACCTAAAGGTTACTCATTACCAACAAATCCAGTTACAGAATTTACTGTAAACTCAACATCTTACCATGCTGACCCATCAGCTACAGTATTAGCAGATGCAACAGCACAAGAAATCATCAATAAGAAAACTGAAATACCAAACACTGGTGGAATCGGTACAGTTATCTTTACAGTGATAGGTGTTGGACTAATGGCGCTGGCTTTAGTATTCTTTAGAAGAAAGCAAGCATAACTTTGTAAAATGTGGTGGACACTGTCCACCTCATTTTTTTGATAAGGAAGGCGATTTTTTTGAAATCCGAAAAGAAAAAAAAGAAAAATATAATCTCTAATTTGATATTCGGCTTGATATTCTTCGCTGGATTCGGCATATTGATCTATCCTATGATCAGTGCGATATATTATGACTATGAAGCGAGTAACGAAGTTAATGATTTCAATAAAGAAGTTGAACTGCTGTCAGATCAGCAGATTAAAGCACGTATCGATAAGGCGAAAGCGTATAATCAGTCGTTAACAGGAAATGAAGCCTTACACGACGCCTATAGTAAAGCACAAGAACAAGAAGGTCAACGTGAATATGCAAAGATGCTGGAAGTACATGAGAAAATAGGTCATGTTGAGATACCTGCTATTCATCAGGATATCCCCTTATTTGCGGGAACAACGGAAAGAGTGCTTCAAAAAGGACTGGGACATCTTGAGAATACTTCCTTACCTGTAGGTGGAAAGAACACCCATAGTATCATCACAGGACACAGAGGGCTGCCTGATAAAAAGTTGTTTACCGATCTTGATAAAATGAAGATAGGGGACATGATATACGTTCATAATATTCAAGGGATACTAGCCTACAAAGTTGAACGTATCAAGGTGATAAAGCCAGACGATTTCAGTGATTTGAAAATAAAGAAAGATACAGACAGATTAACACTACTGACATGTACACCATACATGGTAAATTCACATCGGCTGATAGTGACTGGCCATCGCGTTCCATATACGACTGAAGCGACAGGCCATCAATCGACTCAGGAACCATGGTGGTATAAATTTTTATATGTCTATAAGAATTATTTGATAGGTATCGGGTTATCTATTGTAATCTACCTGCTCTATCGATATTTCAAAAAATATAGAAAGAAAAAAGTAGATCGATGAGCAAGAAGACGGCAATTATTGTCTTTATTGCAGGTTTGCTTATCTGTTTGTATCCTTTGGTTGTAAAAGTCTATTACAATTACGATATGTCCTATCAATCAAAAGCATTGGATAGACAGTTTCAAGTGAACGATACACATCAGAAAGTGAAATATGCACAGTTTGAAGCCTATAACCGTGATATGCTATTATCTCAAAATATTGAAACACCTAAAGTTAAAGTCCAGACCAACAATCAATATAATGAACAACATGCCACAGATGATACAATAGCAACCATAAAAATTCCGAAACTCAATCTTCACTATCCAGTATATGATCAAGCTACCCCTGAGAACTTAAATAGAGGAGTATCTCGAGTAATAGGCACAAGTTTTCCGGTAGGTGGGCGTTCAACTAATAGTGTCTTAGCAGCACACAGCTACTCACCCTATCATGAATGGTTCACACATATCGATAAGCTTGATAATGGAGATAAGATTATTATCAATAACTTCAAGGAAACTCTTTACTATAAAGTATATGACAGAAAGGTAGTCAGTCCCGATCAGGTAGAGGCATTATCGATTATTAAAGGAAAAGATATTATTACGTTATTAACATGTACGCCTTCTGGAGCAGATAGAATATTAATCTATGCAGAGAGAACAACAAAGGATGGCAATAAGATAAAGCATCCTAAAACAAAGCCGCTTTCTCAGGAGCAGTCGTTGATGGAAAGATTGAAAGTGCTTTCGGAGTCATGGTTTGTGATAGTCGTAATTCTCTTGTTGTCATTAGCTTTTATAAAAAAGATTATGAATCAATAATATGAATACAGTGACTGCACTTTTAATCGATGGAGAAAAAGTTTATCAAATAAAGTATCACCTTAAATCTTTAACGAAAGATAACCTACGTATTGATATATTCGATACGTAGGTTATTTTCATTGTGGTTATAGAGCATGGGTAGTTAAAGTGATAATCTAAGTTAACTTTACCACCGAAGGATTTCTCCAGCCCTTCGACTTGGTTTTTAATGGCTGCGTATGCAATATCTTTTGATGGTTCGTCGAGATAACGTGTCGTTCCTTTTAATACGACTTTGTCTTGAATGACGATATCGAAGGTTGAAGAACCTACATATGTCTCTTCTTCATGAATTCCAATCTTCCCTTGGTCTACAAAAGGAGAGAAGTGAATACCATAGGCCTCGTCGAGATTATCTAGAATGCCTGACGCATGGATATGATGATGCTGTGAAAGCGATATTTGAAAATTTATTACCAGAGCAGCCGATTCATCAACTTGTGCTTCAAATCGATACAGACGATGATGAAGGAGTAGAAATTGCATGGCACGATGATGGTATCAGCAATATTCTAATGAAATCAGAAGATTTAAAGGCAATGAATTTTGATAAGTACATTTATACATGAGATACATTATAAGGAATACTGAGGTTCGTTTAACCAAATTAAAAAGCAAGATTTCTATATATAGAAATCTTGCTTTAAAATACGTAACTTAACTAAAAGTTTCGACTTTTGTGTTCACTCTAGACAGGTGAACTTTTTTTATCACTAAAAGGTTTGGTTTTACAGAATATATTTTAATATTAATATTCTATGTTTGGCATTGCGTTTACTTGTTTTTGATAACGCTTAAGCGCATAAAAACCAGCACCACTAATAATTGTTACGATTAATAATTTTTTCAAGCTCACCATTCCTTTATTTTAGCTATTTATTATTTTGGTAATAATTTAGTTCTAAATCTTTTGATGTTTGTTGACGAATTTTTTTCATCAATTCTGTGTCATCAATAAGTGATTGACCATATGACGGTATCATTTCTTTAATTTTAGGTGTCCATTCAGATTCATATTCAGGGAAGTTTTTCTCAAGCACTTCTAATGCGACTGAAACTGAAGTTGATGCTCCTGGAGATTCTCCTAATAGTGCAATCACTGTATGATCTTCAGAGTTAACAACTTCTGTACCGAATTGAATAAATCCTTTACCATATTCAGGTGTGTCTTTAATGACCTGTACACGTTTACCTGCTGTATATAATTCCCAATCTTCATCACGTGCTTCTGGGTAGAATGTACGTAAATGGTTCATACAACCTTCTTTAGTCATTAAGATTTGGTCGATAGAATACTTGATTAAAGGTAAATTCTTAACTGCAGAAGATAATAATGTTGCAATATTATATGGTTTAACAGATTTAAATAAATCTAAATTAGAACCATTTTTTAAGAATTTAGGGCCAATACTTGCGAATGGACCGAATAGTAATGTACGTTCACCATCAATATAACGTGTATCTAAGTGTGGTACAGTCATTGGTGGTGTCCCATGTGGCTCTTTACCATAGACTTTCGCGTCATGTTGCGCGATGATGTCTGGATTAGTACAAATTAAGAATTGACCTGTAATCGGGAAGCCGCCTAGATTTTTACTTTCAGGAATACCTGTTTTTTGTAATAGTGGGATTGCACCGCCACCAGCACCGATAAATACATAATCAGCAATTTCAGTTTGAACGCCACCACTATTAAGTTGACGTACTTTTACTTCCCATTTGCCATCTTGTCTTTGATTAAAATCGATAACTTCGTGATTGTACTGAACATCTGCATTTGGGTGCTGTTCAATATTTTGAGCCATTTTACGTGTTAGCTCTCCGAAGTTCACATCCGTACCTTCATTGATTTTACTAGCGGCCATAATATCACTTGGACTGTGACCTTGCATCATTAATGGAATCCATTTTCTCATTTCTTCGATATCTTCTGTAAATTCGATATTATCGAACATTGGAGATTCTTTCATCACATGATAACGATCTTTTAAGAATTGGACGTTATTTTTACCTCTAACAAAACTAATGTGAGGTAATGGTTGAATGAAGTCTTTAGGGTCTGAAATATTTTTACTTTTAACTAAATGTCCCCAAAACTGTTTTGAAATTTCAAACTGTTCATTAATTTCTTTTGCTGTTTCAATGTTGATTGATCCATCAGGTTGTTTCACTGTATAGTTCAATTCACATAAAGCAGCGTGACCTGTTCCTGCGTTATGACGCTCATTTGAACTTTCGAGACCAGGGCGGTCTAAACGTTCATAAAGTTTTATATTCCAACTTGGTTCTAATTCTTTAAGCATAGAACTAAACGTTGTACTTAAAACCCCAGCGCCAATAACAATAACTGTTTTTGACTCTTGTTTATTCATATGAATCTCCTTCCTATTGCTTATAAATGATAGTATAGTACAATCATGTTGAAATTTAAAATACTTAGCTTGGAATAAAGAAATAAATTTTATTTCATAAAATTAGTACTTAATGATTGTAGTATAGATACCTTGTGAGTAGTAACGATAAAAATTTTAACGAGATAGTGAGCTATTGTAACATTTGGAGAAAAAGATGCAGTATTTTATAATGGTCAGCTTGTCAATGAGCCGGGTATTAAAGCTGATGTAGTAGATACAACAGGCGCCGGTGATACATGTAACGGTGCACTTGCTGACGCGATCTTATTTGCAAATAAGGCGGCGAGTATTTCTGTAACAGGCTTAGGTGCACAAGGCGGTGTGCCCTATAGAACGGTGATGACAGATGTATAAGACAGGGACGTTAAACAAGTGTGTATTTGTTCTCGATGATCAGACCGTACATGCTTGATTGAAGAGAGTGGTGCAGGTAAATTAGCATGGATGAATATCTTAACCGGTATTCATTCGAAGGATCAAGAAGAGAACGTAGTATATAGCACAACTGTGAATTACAAATCGTCGAAAGAACCTGAAGCAAGAAGCACTAGAAGTATTTCATCATTTGTATAAGTGTTAGTAATTCTATATAATCATTGTAAAATGATACTATACTATACTATATATTAGGATAGTAGAGATGAGGAGTGGGACATATGTCTATTATAAGTGAAGAAGAAAAAGTAAAAATATTGTCGGATGTTATCGCAATTAAAAGTGTGAATGACAATGAACTTTCGATGTGTGAATATCTACAAAAACTGTTAAGCCAGTATAATATAGAATCTACGATTGAAAAAATAAACAAAAGTAGAGCAAATCTCATCGCAGAAATAGGGGAAGGTAAACCCGTATTAGCTTTTTCAGGCCACATGGATGTCGTTTCAGAAGGTAACAGTGAAAATTGGAAATACGATCCTTTTGAAATGACAGAAGAAGATGGCAAGCTTTATGGACGTGGTACTGCTGATATGAAATCAGGGTTAGTTGCTATGGTAATAGCAATGATTGAAATCAACAATGCAAATCTTCTGCAGAAGGGCACGATTCGCTTACTGGCAACTGCTGGAGAAGAAATGGAACAAAAAGGTTCAGCACAACTTTATAGCAACGGTTATATGGATGATGTAGATGCACTTATCATTGCTGAACCGTCAGAGTCAATGATAGCTTATGCACATAAAGGTTCTATGAATTTTCGAGTAACATCCAGAGGGAAATCAAGTCATAGTTCTGCTCCTTTTATGGGTCAAAATGCGATAAAACCTTTAATAGAAGTTATTAGAGAAGTTGAAAATGAATTTAATCATGTCTTGAAGGATGTAGAATTTAAAGTTCTAGATTTTTCATCTCTTTCAGATAAAGTTAAAAAGGAATTTAATATTGAAATAAGCAGTGAATCATTAGGTTCTGCTATATTGACGAATACAATTATACAAGGTGGTAACCAAGTCAATTCTATACCTGAACATGCGGTAGCTGAATTTAATGCAAGAACAGTACCTGAGTTTGATAATGATAAGATGAAACAATTGTTTAATAAGATTATCGAAAAGCATAATAAAGAAGGCAATCTAAGTTTAGACATAGACCTAGATCTTCCATCCGTGGCGACAAATGAAAATAATAGGCTAGTGACACTAACAAAGAAACATGGGGAGAACCATCTGAATATGAACCTGTTAGTAGCACCTACTATGGGTGTCACAGACGCTTCAAATCTTCTTAAAGATAAGGATGAAAACTTTCCGTTCGTGATGTTCGGCCCTGGAAATCCATCTTTGGCACATCAGACTAATGAATATGTTGAACAAGAAAAATACATAAAGTTTATAGAAATCTTTAAACAGACGGCATTAGATTATTTGAACGAAAAAAATTAAAGAATCTAGGGTATAAACACATTCTCTTACTAGTGAAATTTGACTTCAGGTGCTGACACAATTCATTTTAGCTAAATGGTTAGGGTGCTTAGCTAACTAGATTTTACACCCTTATATTGCATCGATTGTAAAATTAAGCTAGACAACAAAAAAAGCCTTCTGTGCTAAACTCAATATGTATTTCCGACCAAAGAAAACATAAGGAGTTAGTACAGAATGGCCTGTAAACATCTTAACACGGATGAACTCACGTTCATGGAATCAATTTATCATCAAATCGAAGGTGAGAAATTGTCTAGCTTATTTTGACAAACGAAAGGATTTAATACTTGAAGACATTGAATTAAACGTAGCGATTCATCTCATTAGTAGAAAATGGAGTTAAAAATAAAAACTGTAATTGCCAAGTGCAATTACAGTTTCTTTATTTCAACCTTTAGATCTGATAATAAAGCGATAAACTTATCTCTATTCGCTGGAGTAACATATTCTAATAAGATACTTTCATATTTTTCAAACTTGCTGTCAATACTTAATTTATCTTCTGCAATGTGAGGATTTATTCTCATGAGTAATGCGCCTTTGAAGATAAATTTAAGCGTTACACCAATTGAGACGCTTCTCGTTTTTGTATATTCAGGCAATAGCAGTTTGTAGTTGTTAATTGTATTCTTAAGTTGATCACTCAGCTGAACACGTAAGCGAAGTTCTTTCGTTTCCAGTTCTTCCTTATCTATATATCTTAGTTTGATAGAATTATCGTGAATCACCTTATCCCAGTTCGTGATTGCCGCAACATCATCGATCGCTTTAGCGATAACCATTGCTTGCGTCATATTAGCACTTGCTTCTTCTTCATATTTTTCTTTCAGTAGTCTGAAGTATTCAGAAGTTTCTATTGAAATTCTAGCTTGAAAGTAATCCATTTTTCTCATCCTTGTAACTGAATTCATATTATCAGTGTATATGATATTACGAGAATTTACAAAGAAGATTCTTCAACCAGCTTGCTTATGATGGTAATGACTAGGGCGATGGTAATACTATATGAAAATGGTAAAAAAAGGAATTAATTGTACACGAGTACGATTTAACACCTTTAACGTTAGGGAAATAGATAAAGCAATATCAAACTACTGGTTATTCAATCATCAAGATAACTTGTCAGATGAGTAAAAAGGCCGATTAAATTGTGCAAAGAAGTTCAACAATTAAAGATGGAAAACGATATTTTAAAGCAAGCAGCCCTGATTAGCAGTAATGCGATGGTTTTGTGATTGTAAATGAAAAACATGCTATTACTCTTAGGAAGAAGAGTCCTAGTCACTATACAAGTGTGATGTACCTTCTCTAAGTTTGTATCCAATCAAAATTACATATATGAATAATATCAGTCCCCGCGTTTCGATTGAAGCGTGGGGTTTTATTGTTGTGTAGATTACGCATGGGGTAACGACAGAGAATAAAAGAATATATTTTATTATTTAAAAATTTTTTTAGGTTAACCTAAAGTTATGGTATATTATTGTATAAGGAGATGATAATATGAATAAAAGTCTGGAAGAAATAAATGGTAAGGTGTCTTTTGATAGTGAGGCACATGGCATCAAGAAAATGATTATGTATCTGGGACCAGGGCTGTTGGTAGCCGTCGGTTATATGGATCCAGGAAACTGGATCACATCAATGGCAGGGGGTGCGCAGTTTGGGTATACGCTGCTCTTTGTCATACTGTTATCCAGTCTGTCAGCGATGCTCTTGCAAAGTATGTGCGCGCGTCTTGGGATTGCTAGTGGTATGGACCTCGCTCAGGTTACCAAGCATATGAGCAATAAGCCTGTGTCCATCGCTGCATGGGTTGTTACAGAGCTTGCAATTATGGCTACAGATATCGCGGAGATCATCGGTAGTGCCATTGCTTTAAATCTGCTGTTCAACATTCCTCTAGTTATCGGAGTAACGATTACTGTTGTAGATGTCTTGCTGCTGCTTGTCATCATCAAGCTGGGTTTTAGGAAGATAGAAGCTATTGTTGGTGTTTTAGTGTTCACGGTCTTATTTATCTTTATGTTTGAAGTATATTTTTCTTCACCTGAATGGAGAGACGTGCTGGAAGGATTTCTGCCAAGTACAGCTATCGCTACAAACAGTAACCTGCTATATCTTGCTCTTGGAATCATCGGTGCAACCATCATGCCCCATAACCTTTATCTGCACTCATCTATCGTGCAGTCTCGGAACTATATACGTGATAATGTTGCTAAGAAGAAAGAGGCTATTAAGTATGCAGTGATCGACTCACATATTCAGTTGACGATTGCTTTTGTAATCAACTGTCTTATATTGATACTTGGGGCTTCGTTATTCTATGGCAATGGAGAAGAACTCGGCAGATTCTATGATCTATATAATGCGCTAAAGGCATCGACATTCACAGGTGCAGTAGGCGGCGCATTGATGAGTACATTATTCGCTATAGCATTGTTAGCTTCGGGTCAGAACTCGACAATTACAGGAACATTATCAGGTCAGATAGTTATGGAAGGGTTCCTTAACATAAAGATACCGCAGTGGGCAAGACGACTGATTACAAGGATGATTGCTGTAATTCCTGTTTTCCTATGCTTGTGGTTGTATGGTTCAAGTGCAACAAAGATTGAAGATTTGCTGATTTTTACACAAGTATTCTTAAGTCTTGCGCTACCATTCAGCATTATTCCGTTAACGTTAGCAACAAGCAACAAAAAGATCATGGGAGAAGCGTTCGTCAATAAAACATGGGTGAATGTCATCTCCTGGCTGTTAACAGTAATCCTTAGCGTACTGAATATGTATTTGATTGTAGAGACGGTAAAAGAATTTTTATAATAATGATGTAAAAATTATATAATTGAATATGGCACTATTAAAAATGGATATAATGTACTTAGTTAAAAACTACAAATTAAAATTTAGAGCGTAGTGGATTGTATGAGTTTCTCAACTTCAGAGTATTAATTATCTAATAAAAGTAATGAAGTTGGTAATAATTTTATATTAAACATAAATTGAATCATTTAATATAAACAAGAAATAACCTAGGTATTGATATGTTCAATACCTAGGTTATTTCTTGTGTTTTTATTGTCTATCACTCCATCCTACCGAGCACTACTTCCCCAAGTGACTTCGCACAGATCATCATCGACTCTTCATTAATTTCAAACTTCGGATGATGGTTTGGATATGGATCTGCTATTCCTTCAGGTTTAGCACCGACGATGTAGAAGGTTCCTGGTGTTTGCTTTAAGTAATAAGCAAAATCTTCTGATCCGGACAGTGTATCGCCTTCAACGACTTCATCAAAGTAGCTGCCTTCACTTTGTTTAAGAATATCTCTAACTGCACGTGTTTGTTCAACGTGGTTATAGAGTACGGGGTAGTTAAAGTGATAATCTAAGTCAACTGTAACACCGAAGGATTTCTCCAGCCCTTCGACTTGGTTTTTAATGGCTGCGTACGCTATGTCTTTTGATGGTTCGTCCAAGTATCGTGTCGTTCCTTTTAATACGACTTTGCCTTGTATGACGTTATGTGTTCCTGGTGCTTCGAATGCGCCGATGGTTACGACGACTGAATTTTTAGGGTCTGTACAACGTGATACGACGGTTTGTAGTTGTGTGACAAAGTAAGAAGCGGCAACGATGGCATCCTTTGTATTCTGAGGCATTGCAGCATGGCCGCCTTTGCCTTGAATGACGATATCAAAGGTTGAAGAACCTGCATATGTCTCTGCTTCATGTATTTCAATCTTCCCTTGATCAACGAAAGGAAAGACATGGATGCCATAAATTTCATCGAGATTATCCAGGATGCCTGATGCTACGATATCTCTTGCACCACCTGGTGGTTTCTCTTCAGCATGCTGATGGATGATGCGGATTGTCCCTGATAATTCATCTTTTAGTTCGATCAGTGCATCGGCAAGTGTTAATAAGTACGCCGTATGGGCATCATGACCACAAGCGTGCATTAATCCGTCACGTGTTGATTTATATGCTAAGTTCGTTTCCTCATGTACCGGAAGTGCATCAAAGTCTGCGCGTAACCCGATGTTCTTCCCTGGGTTCCCACTTTCGATATCAACAACGACTGCAGTGCCGCCACCAACATTAGTATGTACTGTGACATCCTTTTCTTTATAGAAGTTCTCGATAAATGCAGCAGTTTCATGTTCCTCGAATGATAATTCAGGATGTGCATGCAAATAACGTCTGATTTCAATCATTCGCTCCTGCTTTTCATCTAGTTTCTTGAATAATGTGTCTTTGAGTGTCATATTGTATCCCCCTCATTTTTCTATAATATATCAGATTTAAGTTATGAAATGTTGCTGGGCGAAGTATATCGGCATCTACTGCTGACAATATAAAATTAAAATGAAATATAATTTTCATTTTTTAAGATAAAGTGTGATAAAAGTTACAGCAAAATAGTATGCATCGTGTCATAATTTCTTTTCGATATTATAAGAAACGGGGTCAAGCCATGAAGAAACTTCTAAAAGTAACGTTCACATTAAGTTTATTATTCTCATCTATTGGAGTGATAGATGACCAGCAGGCATATGCAGCAGCTATTGATAACAAAGGAATAGCGCCACAGTATCAGGACGGGCGTTTTAATACAGACACATTAGATGCGGGGCATGGCTATAGCGTAGGGAAGAGAACGTATATTGGTGACAAAGTGACCAAAGTAACGCTCTCGGCAAAAGGGAATCTGCTGACTATGTATAAAGAACGGGACAATAATAAGTTTCAGAAGGCGAGTAATAAAACACTAGAGAATAAAGTATGGGTAAATAGGAATGGACAATTGTTTGTATTGAGCACTAGCGCAAACTATCGTGCGATTAAGGGATTTAATAATAACGAGTTCTTTAATACAAGAAAATTTAATGATGAAATCATTAAACTCATCAACAAGGATAGAAAAACAAAAGGATTGAGTCCCCTGCAATATCGTCCTCAATTGCAAAGCGGAGTAGATGTCCGTGCGAATGAACTTGCAAGCTACGGCAAGATAAGGGTTAACGGTGTAGCACACGTACGACTCAATGGAGAGCGCTATATCACTGCCTTTCCGGTGAATGTTCGTAAGCAGGTCGCAGGAGAAAACTCACTGCTGAGTAGCTACATGGGCAATCCATATACACTGGTTTCAGAAAGATATCTAGCTAAAGTATGCTTTGAACAATGGAAGAAGAGTCCGAGCCACTATGCAAGTATGATGCACCCTAAATTTAAAGGTGTTACCTCTTCTGTTAAGCTTGGAAAGGGCGATGGTACATTCTCGAAGTTTGTAGCGAATCAGAACTTTACATACAAATAGATACGAGTCCACGATTGACGATAAACAGATTCACTGAATGATCAGTGGATCTGTTTTCATATTAAACTTAAATTTTTTGTAAAGGCTTTCTTTACGAATTATGTCTAGTTTGTTAAGATTGTAAAGATAATGTAAATATAGAAAACAGGAGGAAATTTATGTTAAAGTTTTTACAACCTGCGCCTAAAGCACAGCCTTTAGACAGCAAAGAAGTTGACGCAGAGTACAAGAAGTTACGTCTGCAGGTCTTTATCGGAATCTTTATTGGCTATGCAGCTTACTATCTATTAAGAAAGAATTTCTCGCTTGCGATGCCGGCACTTATTGAACAGGGATTCACAAAGACCGATCTCGGTTTCGCGTTATCGGCGGTATCTATTGCATACGGTATTAGTAAATTTGTGATGGGAACGGTATCAGACAGGAGCCACGCCAGAAACTTCATGGTGCTTGGTCTTGTACTGACGGCAATCGTCAACTTACTGCTTGGCTTTGTTCCGTTCTTTACCTCCTCAATTGCCATTATGTTTGTCTTATTATTCTTAAATGGTTGGTTCCAGGGCATGGGCTGGCCGCCTGCTGGAAGAACATTAGTCCATTGGTTCAGTGTATCTGAGCGTGGGAGTAAAACAGCACTATGGAACGTTGCACATAACGTAGGTGGTGGAGTGATGGCACCGCTTGCTGTATTTGGTATCACACTGTTTACAACATACAACTTCGGCTATCTAAAAGGTTTTGAAGGTGCGTTTATCTTCCCGGCACTGATTGCCTTAGTATGCGCTGCAATAACGTTCTATTTCATGAAGGATACACCTCAATCACAAGGATTACCACCGATTGAAGTATATAAGGATGATTATCCGAATAAAGCACATGAGACATTGGAAGAAGAATTAACGACGAAAGAGATTCTCTTCAAATATGTACTGAATAACAAGTGGGTCTGGATGATCGCAATCGCTAATATCTTTGTCTACTTCGTAAGATATGGTGTATTAGACTGGGCACCGACGTATCTTAATGAAGAAAAAGGTTTTCAGCTTAACGAATCCAGCTGGTCTTACTTCTTATATGAATGGGCAGGTATTCCGGGGACCTTATTGTGTGGCTGGTTATCAGATAAGGTATTCAAAGGGCGTCGTGGTCCGGCAGGATTTATCTTTATGATCGGCGTAACGATCGCAGTAATCGTCTACTGGCTGAATCCTGCAGGCAACCCGTGGATCGATAATATTGCACTGATTACTATCGGGTTCTTGATCTATGGACCGGTAATGCTGATTGGCTTACAAGCACTGGATTATGTACCGAAAAAAGCAGCAGGAACAGCAGCAGGACTTACTGGATTGTTCGGTTACCTGGCTGGTGCGGTGATGGCGAATATCCTGATGGGAGTAATCGTTGATAACTTTGGCTGGGATGCAGGATTTATGCTATTGGTCGGAGCCTCCGTACTTGCGACATTAAGCTTTACCTTCACGTGGAACGTGCGTGGACAAGAAGTAATTAAATAGGACAAAAAATGCATAGAGTATTCTATGCATTTTTTTTATAATACAGGTAAGGAGGTGTGGAGAATGCTGAAGCTAGAACATATCAGTAAACGTTATAGAGAAGGTTATGTGCTCAAGGATATCTCATGTGATGTGCAGCTTGGTGAGTTCTTCGTCCTTGTCGGCCCGAGTGGCTGTGGGAAGAGTACGCTGCTAAACATGATTGCGGGTCTTGAGGATATCACAGAGGGTGAACTCTATATTGACGGACAGCTTGCAAATCATCTGCATCCGAAAGCACGTTCATTGTCGATGGTGTTTCAGAACTATGCGTTATATCCGCATATGACGGTTGAGAAGAATATTCTATTTACGCTAGAGAATCGTAAGGTACCTAAAGCGGTGCGTTATGACAGGATGTTAGAAGCGGCGAAGCTTGTTGGGTTAGAAGATTATTTGAAGAAGAAACCCGGCGAACTCTCTGGTGGCCAGTGTCAGCGTGTGGCATTAGCGCGTGCCATCGCCAGTGAATCGAAGCTGTGCTTAATGGACGAACCGTTATCTAACCTGGATGCCAAGCTGCGCGGCCAGATGCGTGTCGAGTTACGACAGTTACAGCAGCGCCTCGGTATGACGATGATTTATGTAACGCATGACCAGGTTGAGGCGATGACGATGAGTGATCGTATTATGGTCTTGAATGAAGGGCAAGTACAGCAGATTGGCACCCCGCTTGAAATTTATAATGAGCCAAACAATAAGTTCGTTGCGAGTTTTATAGGGTCTCCTGCGATGAATATTGTACGTGGTGATGTAGTGGATGGTATAGTGCAGTTCGGTGACTTCAATCTACCAATTAACATGCCGGTTGCTGATGGTACGATAGAGGTAGGGTTCAGACCCGAAGATGTGACACGTGATGCGTTAGGGGCGCCCGTTACTGTAACGGCATGCGAGATGTTAGGAGATACGACGGTTGTCACCTTCATAGTCAATGGCGCGCAATGTATCGCTAAGTTTTCAGAGCAGGTGATGCTTGAGATTGGTGATGAGATTCGCATCTCGATCAATGATAAGAAAGTTCAATATTTCGATTCTGAAAGTGGAGTAGTGATTAAATAAACGGGCAATCGCCCGTTTATTTTTTTTGAATAATTGTTAACTTATTTTAAAAATTAGTTTACAATATAATGGTGCAGTTATATTGTAAAAGTATACAGGGGGGATTTTATGTTAGCGCAACGTATTATTAAAGGAGAAAGTATTTCAAAAGCAGAAGCATTATCGTTATTTGTCGATAATAATATAGATACATATGACTTACTACATGAAGCATATCAAGTGCGTAAATATTATTATGGTCGTAAGGTGAAACTGAATATGATTCTTAATGCGAAGAGTGGGATTTGTCCAGAAGACTGTGGTTATTGCGGACAATCGAAACTGATGAAGAATAAAGACAAATATTTACTGGTTGATAGTGAACAGATTAAATCAGGTGCAGATTTCTGTGCAACACATGACATCGGCACTTATTGTATTGTTATGAGTGGGCGAGGGCCAAGTGATAAAGAGGTTGATCATATTGCAGATACTGTTGAAACAATTAAACACGAACATCCGCAGCTTAAGATTTGCGCTTGTCTCGGTCTGACGAATGATGAACAAGCAAAGAAGCTGAAATCGGCTGGCGTAGATCGTTATAATCACAATATTAATACGAGTGAAAATTATCATGACGAAGTCGTAACGACACATACATATCAAGACCGTGTCGATACCATTGAAATCATGAAAGCCAATAACATCTCGCCATGTTCAGGTGTAATATGTGGGATGGGTGAGACAGATGAGGATATTATTGATATGGCATTAGCACTTCGAGCGATAGACGCAGATAGTATCCCGGTAAACTTCCTTCATCCTGTAAAGGGGACGAAGTTCGGTAATGAAGATAACTTAACACCAGAACGCTGTTTAAGAATATTATCGATGTTCAGATTGATTAATCCGTCGAAAGAAATCCGCATTGCTGGGGGTAGAGAAGTGAATTTAAGAACATTACAACCCCTTGCGATGCAGGCAGCAAACTCCATCTTTGTAGGAGATTATCTGATTACCAATGGACAGCCGAATGAACTCGATTATAAGATGCTGGAAGATCTAGGGTTTGAGATTGATATAAATGAATCTGAAGTAAATGAAGCAGCACTCAAAATTTGAGTGCTGCTTTATTCACTACCGTTATTAATCAACGCAAATGGATAGACTTTATCAGCGCTTTCTAGAAGCTGTGATGCAATAACGGTCATCGTCCATCTGGAATTTACGACGTCGTCTATAAGCAGTATGTTCTTACCTGCGAGTTGCTCATGATTGACGATACGAATCGTATCTTTAATATTTTGTTCTTGCATCATAGAATTTTTCATTTCTCTTTGTAATGCACCAAGACGTATCTTTTCCACAGCTTCGATGTAGTCGATGTTAAAACTTTGAGCAAGCTGCTCGGCCAATGTTTTGACGAGTCCTGGATTCCTTAAACTTGGAACGGAAACAATCGCATCAATTTCATTCTGATATATCATATCTTTCAAGAAATGGCGGACTGTTGCTACCGTTTTTTCAGAAACCTGATCGTGTTCTTTTTCTAGCATAAATCGTCTGCCGATAGGAGAATATGCATCAGTTGTATATGTCCATCCGGGTTGCATCTGTAAGTGTTCTTCAATCTTTTTGTTATAAGCTGTACGTTTTCTTGGTGCTATTTCACCATGTAACTTATTTTTATATTGCGTCGCTGATTCAAGGTATGGATTATCATTTGTCATTGGGACAAATATACGATTTCTGCAATAAGTACACATGCCACAGACTTCTTTAATGTCTGGGGCATCAAGTTCTTCGGCAATGTATTTCATATAACAGCCATCATAGTTAATAAATCGTTTGAGGTTGTTTAATTCATTCATGCGCGTATCATTGAGTTTGTTCTGAAGCTTCGCATTTGCAGTCGCATCAAATGTATTTTGTTCGTTGATGACATACTTTCTTTTGTGCAGCTCAATATATTCATGGACATAGAGATACTTTAGAACACCTGCAAGCTTTGTCGTATTCAAGTTGAAGTGTGGGAGTATCTCATTACGTGATAAGCCTTCCGGATACTGTCTCAGCAGATCGAGAATCTGTGACAATAGCTCTGGGTCTTTGTAAGATGAATCTATAAATGATTTGATAATTTCTTCATCTTCATCACCATGCAGAAGGATAGCAAGGGCAGGTTTTCCGTTTCTGCCTGCACGACCGATTTGCTGGTAATACGATATTAAGTTTTGTGGCAGTTGAAAGTGCATTACGAATCCGATGTCTGATTTATCATAACCCATGCCAAGTTTAATTGTGGCAACGATCACGTGCAGAGTACCTTCATGAAAGCGTGCGAGTACCGCTTCCTCTGTATTATTACCGAATTCATCCTGCATACCGGAGTAATAAGCTTCAGCGTCGATATTATGCAGTTTTAAGAACTCGGCTACTGAATCACATTCTTTTTTTGTGAGACAGTAGATGATGCCTTGTGACTTGCTTATGAAAGAGTGATTCAGTAATGCGTCAGTCACAAAAGCAAGACGCTCAACTTTAGATTGTACCGGATTAATTTGAATAGAAATATTATCGCGCATTAAGTTGCCGCGAAAGACAGCTAAATCATCACCGAGCTGATCTTTAATATCATCGATGACACGATCATTGGCTGTAGCAGTCGTACCTAATACTGCGATAGAATCTGGTAATGTCTTGAGTAAGTTGACGATACGTTGATAATCCGGTCTGAAATCATGGCCCCAGTCTGAGATAGAATGTGCTTCATCCACAACAATCAGCTCGATATCATTGATTGCAGTCAGTGCTTCTATGAAACGTGGATCTGATAATTTCTCCGGTGAGACGATGATAGCATCTGCTGCATCGAGGTTGGAATAGATGCTATCCCATTCATCGCGATTATTACTGTTGATTGTTACAACATTCAACCCGAGCTTTGCAGCTGCATCAATCTGGTTGTGCATCAATGCAAGCAGTGGACTGATAATGATCGTTGGACCACTGCCGTCTTCTCTTAATAGCTTTGTAGCTATAAAGTAAACGATAGATTTTCCCCAACCGGTCTTCTGTATGACGAGCACTTTTCTTTTATTTGCTACTGCTTGTATTGCTTCAAGTTGCCCATCGCGGAACTGAGCGACGTTGCCATATGACGTCTGTAATAACTGAAGTGCGCGACTTTCAATATTCATTATGGAACCTCCCTTTGATATTATCATAACATGCTTTTTCTATGCGCTCAGCTTATAAAAAGCATACAGTTCAATATGCTTGATTATTGCATCTTACAACATATCATACGTAATATATTTTACAATATGTATAAGGAGAGGATTATAATGCATAAACGATTATTAGACAGACTGAAAGCAAAAGAAGAGAAGATGATTAAAATTCGCAGATATTTACATGAACATCCTGAACTATCCTTTAAGGAAGAAAATACATCTGACTATATCGCAGATTTTTATAGAGATTTGGATGTTTCAGTCGAACGTAATATTGGACCCCGTGGGATTAAAGTTACGATTGATTCAGGGAATCCTGGCAAAACATTAGCTATCCGTGCAGATTTCGATGCGTTGCCAATACAGGAAGAAACAGGCTTACCCTATGCGTCTAAGGTCGAAGGTGTGATGCATGCATGTGGTCATGATGCACATACAGCATATATGCTCGTCCTCGCTGAAACACTTACAGAACTGAAGGATACGTTTAAAGGTAAAGTAGTGGTCATCCATCAGCCTGCAGAAGAAGTACCGCCTGGTGGAGCGAAGGCAATGATACAAGAGGGTGTCTTAGAGGACGTTGATCACGTATTAGGTTTACATGTCATGAGCACGATGAAGACAGGGACCATCTATTATCGACCTGGTTATGTTCAGACTGGACGTGCTTTCTTTAGATTGAAGATTAAAGGAAGGGCGGGACACGGTTCAAGTCCGCATATGGCAAATGATGCAATTGTTGCATCGAGTATATTTGTCACGAGTGCACAAACGATTGTATCTAGACGGCTTAGTCCGTTTGATGCAGGGGTCGTGACGATAGGTTCGTTTGATGGGCAGGGGCAGTTTAACATCATACAGGATACCGTATCATTAGAAGGTGATGTCAGAGGGCTGACGGATCAGACGAAAGAAGTAATCGAAGCAGAGATTCGACGCATTGTTAAAGGGATAGAAGTGATGTTTGACGTAGAGTGTGAACTTGATTATCAGGATGACTATCCTGCCCTTTATAACGATCCTGAATTTACGCAGTACGTTGCAGATACACTTCAATGCGCAGATCTAGACTTTGATGTTGCACTGACCGAGCCACAACCCCCTTCAGAGGATTTTGCCTATTATGCTAAGGAGAGACCTTCATCATTTATTTATGCAGGGGCGAGCCCAGAAGATGGACATATATACCCGCATCATCATCCGAAATTTAATATCAACGAAAGATCATTACTGATTGCAGCTCAAGCAGTTGGCACGGTCGTCATAGACTATTTAAATCAATAAAAAGGTGCACAAATAAAAAATGATTGCAAAACTTCCCGAATTTCGGTACTATAGTATTTATTTCTTACTAAAACTATCGGAATTATAGGAGGTTAGTTATGGGCTGGACTATTTTTAGCGGTTTAATTATTGGTTTACTACTTGGATTTGTGATGCAGCGTACACGTTTTTGCTTAACTGGAGGCTTCAGAGATATGTACGTTCAAAAGAACAATAAAATGTTCTATGCATTGCTTGTCGCGATTACAATACAAGCGATTGGATTAGCAATATTAACGTCTTTACATGTGCTCGAAATTCCTTATGATGCATATTCTGTAATCGGTACGATATTCGGTTCATTTATATTTGGTGTGGGTATCGTTCTTGCAGGTGGCTGTGCAACGGGAACGTGGTATCGCGCAGGTGAAGGATTGATTGGAAGCTGGATTGCATTATTTATGTATGCACTGTTTGCAGCGATTACGAAGAACGGTGCATTAAAACCAGCGCTTGATAAGGTAAATGGTATGACAGTTGTAGAATCAAAGATGAGTACAATGTTTGGTTTACCCTATTGGGTATTAGTTTTAATATTAAGTGCACTTACATTATTCTTTGTCGTTAAAACATTAAGAAAACCTAAAGTTGCGGTACCGAAATTGAAGCAAAAATTTACTGGCGTACGTCATCTATTCTTTGAAAAGAAATATCATCCTTTCTTTGCGGCAGTACTTATTGGGCTTATCGCACTTGCTGCATGGCCGATGAGTTACTCGACAGGTCGTAACTATGGCTTAGGAATCACAACACCGTCAGCCAAGCTATTACAGTTCTTAGTCAATGGTGATGTTACGCTGCTTGACTGGGGTGTATACTTGGTACTTGGAATTCTTATCGGTTCATACATTGCGGCAAGAGGATCAAGAGAATTTAAATGGCGTCTTCCAGATAAGATTACGATTCGCAACAGCGCAATAGGCGGTGCATTGATGGGTATCGGTGCAGCATTTGCTGGAGGATGTTCTATCGGTAATGGCTTAGTATCCACTGCCACGATGAACACACAGGGCTGGCTGTCATTATTATTTATTATTCTTGGAACTTGGTTTATGAGTTATTTCTTATTCGTGAAGCCGATGAAACAAGCGAAATCTGAAATCGCGGCTACAAAGGTTAAAACACAGACAGTATAGGAGGATAAATATGTTATATGAACTTGGAACTGTAGGAATGGTATGTCCCTTTCCTTTAATAGAAGCGCAGAAGAAAATGGAAGCATTAAGTTCAGGTGATGAACTTAAAATAGATTTCGACTGTACACAAGCGACGGAAGCAATTCCGAACTGGGCAGCTGAACAAGGCTACCCTGTTACAAACTATGAACAGTTGGATGATGCTTCTTGGACGATTACCGTTCAGAAAAAATAAACTAAAGGATCCGGAAAATTTTCCGGATCCTTTTTTATGTGTTTTTATTATGCGTGATGACCTTCGTCCCTTTATTATCAGCGATTTCATGTGCGCGTTTAACGGCTTCAGCTTTAGTGGAGAAACTATCGGAGGCGCGCTTTGCACCTTTCGGCCTAACTTTCCAAGTATCTTCGAAGTACACTTCTACATCATTATCCATAAGTTCTGGATTGCTCGTACCCTCGTCATTATGAAGCGTAATTTTTTTATTCTTTAATTCCTTAAGTTCTTCTTGTGAAGCGGATTGATACCACTTCTTAGCTTGAGCTGTTGCAATTGGAATAAGATCTGATTCTTTATAACCTTCTTTCAGCATCGCGTTTGCAATATCAATCGCTTTCTTACGTTCGAGCTGTTCAAAGTGTTTCCATGTGTCCGGATAATCATCCATTGTCCACATAATATCATCTCCTTTTATATACTATAACCAATTATCTAGGTATTAATCATCTGTAATCAGCGATAATCGATTCATAGTTGAAAGAACGGCATTTCTTTTTATATTGAATTTTAATCTGTGTGTTGCATTTATACAACTGTTTATGTAAAATACACATATAATATTTGAAATACAATCGATGAGGAGGAGATGTGATGGTAGAACAAAAGATAAAGAAGAAAGGGTTTATCGATCGATCTTTAGATATCATCGAGAAATCAGGGAATAAATTGCCTGATCCAGTTGTTATTTTTATTTCACTATGTCTTATCATTTTGTTTGCTTCATTTGTTACTGGAACGATGGGTGTTTCTGCTAAGAATCCAGCTGACGGTAAAGTGATTGAAGCAGTGAACTTATTAACGCCTGAAGGTATTGCTAAGATTATTTCAGAAGCAGTTAATAACTTTGCAGCATTTCCACCACTTGGCCTCGTCCTTGTTGTGATGATCGGTGTAGGAGTTGCAGAGAAAACGGGGTACTTTGAGACGTTAATGAAGTATACCATTGAGAAGACACCGCGCAAGATTATCGTTCCAATGATTGTATTGGTAGGAATCCTTGGAAATGCTGCGGGTGATGCGGCACCAATCGTACTTCCTCCAATCGCTGCGATGGTCTTTATTAAGCTTGGTTATCATCCAGTCGCAGGGCTTGTTATGGCTTATGCCTCAGCACTCGGTGGGTATTCAGCAAGTTTAATTATTGGGATGAGTGATGCATTAATCGTGTCGTTTACAGAACCGGCGGCGAAACTTGTCGATGATAGTGTTCCAGTAAATGCGGTGATGAACTACTATTTCCTATGTGTCTCTACAGTAGTGTTACTCATTGCTGCTTGGTTTGTTACAGTCAAGATAACAATACCTAGATTTGGAGCATATAAAAGCGATGTGCATACTGCTGCTGAAGATGTCACGCCAATAGAACGTAAAGCAATGATCTATGCAAATATTGCATTGCTGATTGCGATGGTGATTGTGATGTTTTTAGCGGTTCCTGAGAATGGATTATTGAGAAATGCGAAAACAGGAAGCCTTATTCAGGACTCTCCACTTATGAATGGAATCGTTCCAATTATAACAGTGCTGTTCTTCGTGCCAGGACTGGTCTATGGCTTTGTAGCAGGGACGATGCGTTCTACGAAGAAGTTTGCAGAGATGCTAGGGGATGCGATGAGTACGATGGGACCATTTATCGTAATCGTATTCTTCGCTGCACAAATGCTTGCGTATTTTAAATGGAGTAATCTTGGAACGATCATCGCGATTAAAGGGGCGGAGGCTTTGCAAGGGCAAAACGGCGTTGTACTGATACTCGGCGTATTAGCTTTGTCTGCGTTTATCAATATGCTGATTGGTAGTGCATCAGCCAAGTGGGCAATCATGGCTCCTATCCTAGTTCCGATGTTGATGTTACTCGGATTCCATCCAGCATTTACACAAGTAATCTACCGTGTCGGAGATTCGATAACAAATCCGATTACACCGATGATGCCTTACTTACCACTATTATTGTCTTATGCACAACGCTATGTGAAGGATATCGGCCTTGGAACATTGATTGCAGCATTGATGCCGTTCTCTGTAGCATTCGGTATATTCTGGACAATATTATTAATTGCTTGGTATTTAACAGGACTTCCAGTGGGACCAGGAGGACCGATCCATTTGAAATAGGGTGTAGAATTTAAGAGCGAAATTGGCGCCATGCCAAATTCGGGCAGAAAAAGAAGAGTGAAATTGGCGCCGTGCCAAATTCGATATATGATTGACTTAAGGTCTTAAGAAAGATGTCAATAAAATGGCATCTTTTTTTATGTTAAAATGGAATAAACTAGAAAAAGAGGTGTGGCAATGAATTCATATTTATCATTTTGGAAGCGAGCATTTGATTTTAAAGGAAAGTCTTCTGTAAATGACTTTAAAATACCATTCAATTTTCATTTGTTATTAGCTTTCATTATTTTTCCTTTCGTACATAGTTTTGTTGGTGGAAAGCTGTGGACAATACAAGATATCAAGATAGGTAATTTAATGATACCAATTAAGATTTCAAGTTGGGTACTTTATTTATATGTCATTACATACATTCCTACACTTGCTTTAACAATGAGAAGATACCACGATTTAAATGAAGAAAAAGAAATGGGATTATTATTTGTAACATTTCCACTTATTTATATCATTGGGACGTTTATGCTACTTATTGCTGGGCAGGGATTACCTGATACTTTGATGGTCTCAATCATTATCGTCATCCTCCTGATCCTACCTTTAATATGGTTTATTGCAGAATGGTTTAAATTATCATTTAAAAGTATAAAGTAATATAATTAGAGTGAAGGAGGCGTTAATTTTGAAAAAATTACTTAAAGAAAAGACATCGTTTGTATCAGATATGTTAAAAGGAATGGCTCTTACTGATGAATCTCATGAAGTGGTTGCAGATTCTATTATTGTACGTAAAGAAAAGAAGATAGGAAAAGTTGCGCTTGTATCAGGCGGTGGTAGTGGCCATGAGCCGGCACATGCTGGTTATGTTGCTGAGGGCATGCTAGATGCAGCAGTTTGCGGTGAGGTATTTACTTCTCCAACACCGGATAAAGTTCTTGAAGCCATTAAATCAGTTGCAACAGATGCGGGTGTATTACTGATTATTAAAAATTATGCCGGAGATGTCATGAATTTTGAGATGGCGATGGAACTTGCTGAAATGGAAGGAATAAAGGTTGATCGCGTGATTGTACGTGATGATGTTGTAATTGAGAATAAAGAGCAACGCCGCGGTGTGGCAGGTACGGTCATCGTTCACAAAGTTGCAGGTTATTATGCTGAACAAGGGTTATCATTAGAAGAAATTAAATCAAAAGTTGAAGCATTACTTCCGAATATTGCAACCATCGGAATGGCGATTGAGCCTTGTATGGTCCCTACAACAGGTCGATATGGATTTGACCTGGCAGATGACGAAATGGAGATTGGTATTGGGATTCATGGTGAGAAAGGAATTTATCGTGAAAAGATTGAACCAATTGATAAGGTTATCGAAAGGCTGATGACTGAAATAGAAGCGAATTTAGAGTTTGATGACGCAATAGTAATGCTTAATGGCATGGGAGGTACACCGCTAAGTGAGCTTTCGGTAGCCGCGCATTACTTAGATGAATATTTTAAATCAAAAAACAAATCAATTACTAAATTTCTTGTAGGTGACTATATGACAGCATTAGATATGCAAGGATTTTCGATTACAGTAGTCAAATCAGATGAAGCATTGATTGAAGCATTAAGTGCAAATACTAAAAGCAAATATTTTTTGTAGGAGTGGTTGGATGAATGCACAAGAACTTTCAGTAAATTTAAAGGCATTATATAAAGTATTTGAAGAAAATGAAATATTGCTTACAAACTTAGACCGTGAAATCGGTGATGGCGATCATGGTGTGAATATGCTCCGAGGATTTAAAGCAGTCGATGAAAAGTTGTCAGGTGATACGATCAGTGAAGTCTTGAAAAATTGTGGTATGACACTGATGAGTGTTGTCGGTGGGGCGTCAGGTCCGTTGTATGGTTTCTCATTTGTAAAGATGTCACAAGTTGCTGAAGAAGAAATTAGCCGTGACAATGTTAGTAAGCTGATTGAAGCTTTTAAAGATGCGGTTGCAAGCCGTGGTCAAGTTTCAGGTGGAGAAAAGACGATGTATGATGTGATCAGTAAAGTTAGTGAGGCATTGAATCAAGGTAATATCCCATCGATTGAAGCATTACAGCAGTATGCAGAAGAAACGAAGGATATGATGGCGACAAAAGGTCGAGCAGCTTATTTTAAAGAACAGTCGGTAGGTACAATTGATCCTGGTGCACAGAGCAGTGTATGGGTGTTAGATGCCTTACTTTCGGGAGTGAGATAATGGAAATATTAATTGTAAGTCACAGTGAAGCTATTGCTAAAGGGGTTAAAGCTTTGCTTGAACAAATGGCACAAGATGTTGTTGTAAAGGTTACTGGAGGTATAGATGGAGAGATTGGTACGTCTATAGATGATATTATGCAAATGTTTGATAGTGTCGAAGGAGAAGCACTTTGCTTTTATGACATCGGATCTAGTAAGATGAATATAGAGATGGCCTTAGAAATGAATGACTATAGTAATATCCATATTGCACATTATCCGATTGTTGAAGGTGCATTTCTAGCAAGTGTAGAAAGTAAGATTGGTAAAGGCTATAAAGAAATACTGGAAAGCTTAAGTAACAACTTTAAAGAAAAATAAAAAAGCGCGAAATTGGTGGTGTGCCAATTTCACGCTTTTTTATATCATATTTATTATCATCTTAATTGCAGCAAGGGCAATCAATAGTGCGAGTATTACTCTTAATAATTGCTGGTTCGTCCTCTTTGATACTTTCGTTCCGATAGGCGCAAATAACAAACTTGCAATGACTAAAGGAATCATCATTACAAAATCAATTTGACCTGTCATCGACTTCATGAGAAATGTGCCAATGGATGAGATAAATGCAATCACAATGCTACTCGCAACTACACTTCTGAAAGGTGCTTTAAAAATTGCAAGCAATACAGGAACAATAATGAATGCGTCCCCTGCACCGACGATTCCAGAGAGTATCCCTATCGTAAGTGCTGTGATAAATAGTGCGATTTTATTGAAGTGTGTGCACTCATTCTCTGGCTTTACTTTGACAAACATTAAAAATACGGCAACTATTGCTAAAAATGTATAGACGATATTGATTAATGATTCATCAAATATTGAAGCACTATATGCGCCGATTAAACTTCCAAGGAATATACCAGCTCCCATTGGTACAATGATCCCTTTATTGAGGTCAGGGTTATGCCGCTGACTCATGCCGCCGCTCATCGTACTAAAGAATACTTGTGCTGCCGTGAGTCCGGATGCAATTTCTGGTGTTATCTTATATCCGAATATTGGTGGAATAAATAGCAGCATCGGATAAATTACAATAGCTCCCCCGATTCCGACAAGTCCTGATATAAATGCACCAAATGCTCCAATTAAAGAGAGAATTAAGATTAAAGACGTGCCCATTCGATCATGCCGCCTTGGACATTTGTCGTCTTAATATCAAACTGTTCCAAATAGTCACATGCCATACCACTTCGGTTACCTGAACGGCAAATAATAATGTAGTCATCGTCTTTATTAAAGTCACTTACATGCTGATCCAGTTCAGATAATGGAATATTTTTAGCATCTTCAATATGTCCTGCTTCAAATTCATCAATTTCTCTAACATCGATTAACAGTACTTCGGCATTTTGTTCTAATAGTTGTTTTAAACTTTTTACTGTAATTGTATTCATATGCATTACCTGCTTTTTATTAGTAGATTTACTGCTTCTTTTACAAGATTGTCAGTATCCGTATTATTTTTTACGTTCTCTTTTACACATTCTGCTAAATTCTCACTTACAATGACGCCGATTAATCGTTCAATCCCACTTCGGGAAGCACTAAGCTGTGTTACGACATCTTTGCAATCTTTGTTTTCTTCCATCATCTTCAGGACGCCATTTAATTGTCCTTGCAGACGCTTTAGACGATTGATCTGATTTTTATCGTATTTCATAATGATCCTTCTTTCTAATTTATTGATATCCATACTATATACCCCTCTAGGTATCTGTGTCAATTAAAAAATACCCCTATAGGTATTTGACAAATGAATATTGTTCGTTGTATGATACCCCCATAGGTATGAAACGAGGAGGAAACAATATGAGAAAGATTATGATTATAGGTGGTGTTGCAGGTGGCGCATCTGTAGCAGCACGTTTGAGACGATTAAATGAACAAGATGAAATAACGATTATTGAAAGAAGTCCACATGTATCATTTGCAAACTGTGGATTGCCTTATTATATCGGTGATGAAATAAAAGATAGAGATAAATTATTAATTCAAACACCTGAACTGATGAATAACCGTATGAATATTAATGTCAGAACGAATACGGAAGCCACTCAGATCAATTCTGTTAATAAAACAGTCGTACTTAAAACAGAGCATGGGGTTGAAGAAGCATCTTATGATGTCCTTATTCTATCGATGGGAGCGCGTGCGATTGAAGTACCGATTGAAGGTGCAAAACAAAGCCATGTCTTTACTCTAAGAAATATTCCGGATATGGATAAAATAAAATCTTACATAAATGAGCACAATGTTAAAACAACGTCTGTCGTTGGTGGAGGATTTATTGGATTAGAGATGGCTGAGAATTTACATGCATTAGGAATTGATGTAACCCTGTTTGAGTTAGGTGATCAAGTGATGCCGAGCATGGATAAAGATATGACTAAATTATTAGAAACACATATGGTGCAGCGCGGTGTCCATTTAAAGTTAAAGACTTCTATTAAAGAAATTAATGAACATAATGTCATTGCAGAAAATGGGGAAGTCATTCAAAGTGATATGGTTATTATGGCTATAGGGGTCATTCCAGAGTCTGCAATTGCTCAAGAAGCAGGGATTGAGACGGGGGTTAAAGGTGCTATCAAGACAAATGATGTCTTTGAAACATCAATAAAAGATATATATGCTATTGGTGATGTTGCTGAGATTACACATAAGATTTCACAGCAGGATGTACATATCCCGCTTGCGTGGATTGCGAATCGAGAAGGACGTCTTCTTGCTGATCACCTTAATGGAAAGGTGATAGAAAAGATGAAACCAATCGGTACGGCAATTGCGAAAGTATTTGATCTCACTGCAGCAAGCACAGGACTTAATGAACGTACATTGAAGATGCAGGGACTTGATTATCATATTATTCATGTATCTGGACAATCAAATGCGACATATTATCCAGGTGCTGAGCCGATGACGATCAAGGCGCTGTTTAGTCCTGAAGGCGAAATTTATGGTACGCAGATTGTAGGACGAAAAGGTGTGGATAAACGTATCGATTTGATTGCGAGTGCAATGACATTTAACCAGGATATCAGAAGCCTCGCTCAAATTGAAATTGCATATGCACCACCATTTTCATCAGCAAAAGATCCGGTTAACATGGTGGGGTACATCGCACAAAACGTACTGGATGATGAGATGAAGATGGTTCAATACGTTGAAATTGAAAATTTTAATCAATTGATAGATGTACGTGAACCGATTGAATACGACATGGGTACTATTGGCAGTGCGAAGAATATTCCACTTGGCACGCTGCGCGATCGTCTGGATGAACTTGATATAAATGAACCAGTAGCCATCTTCTGTCAAGTCGGTCAGCGTGGCTATAATGCAGCACGTATATTACAGAATAATGGGTTCGATGTCGTCAATCTTGACGGTGGATTTAAACATTATAAAGCGATGCATGAAACGGTAAATACACCGGAAGTGAATGAAAAAGAGCAGATACACATTAAAGAACGTACTAAGAAGGAGCAGCCGATGAAAAAAGATGATAGACGTATTATTGAAGCAAGTGGACTACAGTGTCCTGGCCCTATTCTAAAAGTAAAAGAAAACATGGATGAAATGAAAGACGGAGAGCAGCTTGAGATTCATGTGACGGATTTCGGTTTCTGTACAGATATCGAAGCTTGGGCTAAGAATACAGGAAATACAATGATCAGCAATGAAATGAAGGATGGCAAAGTCGTTGCAGTAGTACAAAAAGGTGCTGACTTACCGATTAACGTGATGGACGACAGAGAAGGACATCAGCTTGTTGAGACGAAGAATGGTGCAACGATGGTTGTATTCAGTGGCGATCTTGATAAAGCGTTAGCATCATTTATTATTGCAACAGGTGCAGCATCATATGGTAAGGAAGTGACGATGTTCTTCACGTTCTGGGGCCTTAATGTGATTAAGAAACCTGGTGTGACTGTTGCAAAAGAAGGGCTCGATAAAATGTTCAGCAAGATGATGCCGAAACATGCGGGAAAACTCCCGATATCTAAGATGAATATGGGTGGAGCAGGTGCACGTATGATTCGTCACGTAATGAACAAGAAGAAAGTAGATTCTTTAGAAACAATGATCGAAAAAGCTCAATCTATGGGTATTAAGATGGTTGCATGTACGATGAGCATGGATATTATGGCAGTGACAAAAGAAGAGTTGATCGATGGCGTTGAATACGGCGGCGTTGCAACATATCTTGGTGATACAGAACAATCAAACTTAAACTTATTTATTTAGGAGGCATATTATGTATTTTAAACAATTTTTTAACGAACAACTTGCACAGTATTCTTATTTAGTAGGATGTCAAAAAACAGGAGAAGCAATTGTCATTGATCCGCTACGTGATGTTACACCTTATATAGAGGCAGCAGAACAAGAAGGATTACGCATTACGCATGTGACTGAAACACATATCCATGCAGACTTTGCGTCAGGTATAAGAGAAGTCATCAATATGGGAGCACGAGGCTTTGTATCGGGGCATGGCGGTCTTGACTGGACGTATCAAGATATTGAAGCAGCCATTATTCATGAAGGAGATGCCATTAAAGTAGGGAATGTGAAACTTGAAGTCATGCATACGCCTGGGCATACTCCTGAAAGTGTTAGTTTCTTACTCTATGATAATGGAATGGATGTACCGATGGGCTTATTTACGGGAGACTTCATCTTTGTCGGTGATGTTGGACGTCCCGACTTATTAGAAGAAGCGGCTGGTATTAAAGATACGACAGAAATAGGCGCAAGACAGATGTTTGAGTCACTGAAGAAGATGGATGACCTTCCAGATTTCATTCAAATATGGCCAGGTCATGGTGCAGGCAGTGCATGTGGTAAATCCTTAGGCGCTGTACCGATGACGACACTCGGCTATGAACGTGCAAATGGATGGGCGTTCCAGATTGAAGATGAGGATGCATTCGTCAAAGCATTGACGAGCGATCAGCCGGAACCACCGTATTACTTTGCTGAGATGAAGCGTATAAATCGTGATGGTGTAGCGCTTATGCATCACAATATTGTAACACCAGTAGAGACTATTACAGAACAAGCGATAGACCTAAGAGCAAAAGAAATCTATGCAAAGAATATGTCAGAAGGAATCAATGTACCATACAATAAGAAGTTTCTATCATTTGCAGGATGGTATTTAGATTACAGTCGCCCATTACAGCTTGTTGGAGAATTTGATGAAGTGCAACAAGCAGCGCATGATTTGAAGATGATAGGCTTTGACGATGTTCATACTTATGTTAATGTCGTTGATGGAACTGCATATCAAACAATCGAACCAGAAGCATTTAAACAACTGAATAAGGATGATATCAATATACTGGACGTGCGTACGAAAAAGGAATGGGATGAAGGACATTTCGACGGTGCTGCACACGTTCATTATGGCAAACTGCAGCAAGCATCTATTCCATTTGCAAAAGATGAAACAATATATGTGCATTGTCAGTCAGGTGTTAGAAGCGCGATTGCGATGAGTATTCTAGAAAATGAAGGATATACGAATATAATCAATGTGAGTGGCGGCTATGCTGCTGTAAAATAAAAAAGATGACATATCTGAAGCACACCCCTAAGGTTCAACTTTAGGGGTGTGCTTCATTTAATGGATACGTCCAGTAGTGTACTGGATATCTTCTTGATATGTGAGTGCTGCTTCAATTGCAAGATGCAATGCTTCTGTAACTGTTGCAATTGGCATTGAGGGATGTGTATCTGTTTGTTCAGGTGCGAAAGGAACATGGATAAAGCCACCACGAATTGAAGGGAATTCGTTTTGTATCATGTATAACAATTGATACATGATTTCATTGCATACAAACGTTCCTGCGCTATAAGAAACTTCAGCAGGGATCTCATGGTCCTGTATACTTTTAAGAATCGCGTTAACAGGTAAATCTGAAAAATATGCATTGTCCCCGTCTTCATGAATAGGTATACCTGAAGGTTGAACACCCGCATTATCCGGTATACGCGCTTCGATCAGATTGATTGCGACTTGTTCTATAGTTATTTTATCACGTCCACCTGCTTGACCCACGCAGATGACAATATCAGGAAAGTTCTTCATGATGGTTGCCTTTAATTGTTCAGCACCTTGTTGGAATACTGTTGGCAATTGTTGTTTTATAATCTCTGCGCCCATTATAGTATCCGGGAGTCCTTTGACTGCTTCGAATGATGGATTGATAGATGCATCACCGAATGCATCGAATCCTGTTACAATAACACGTCTCAATAGAATCATCCTCTCTTTTTGTTATTACTATTTTATACATAAATTGAACAGATGTATAATATAAGTAACGATAATGGGAGGTAATGAAATGACGACATTCAATGCTTATCAGGCCAATAAATATGACGCTTTCTTTGAAACTAAAAAAGGTAGATATATCTATGAAGTGGAAACAAGAGATCTACTCAACATGCTTGATCTAAAACCTGGCATGCGTATCCTGGAAATCGGCAGTGGTACAGGGCTATATATCACGAAGTTTGCAGAGCAAGGTATCAAGATGGCTGGAATTGATATTTCTGAACATATGACAGCGATAGCACAGCAAAAAATTGACCATCTAAAGCTTGACGCAGAAGTGCATGTAATGGATGCAAATCATATTGATTTCCCGGAAAATTATTTTGACGCTGCTTTTTCTATGGGGGTTTTTGATTTTATTGAACAACCTGAAAACGTCTATCAGTCAATCAGTAAAGTGGTAAAGCCGGGTGGTAAGATTGTGATAGCAACTGTAAATCGTGAAAGTCAATATGGTGAACTTTATATGAGTCCAGAATTTAATCAAGGTAAAGTATATGCACATGCACATTTTAAGTCGCTGGATGATTTAGTTGCGATGCGACCTGACCATGTGTTTCAGAAATCAGCATGTTTATTTGTTGCTTATGATGCAGAGGAATCGATGTTTACATTAGAAAAGGAGGAGGAATTAAGAAATACAATTGCTGGTGGATGGATTACTGTAGGATTTATAAATAAAAAATAGAACTGTAGTATTATAATTTCTTGTATCCGGTTACATTTTTTTAGATTAAATGCGATGCGAGTATTACAAATGACAAAAAAAGGTCTATAATAGAGGTATTGTATTTTATCAAAAATGGGGGCAGAGATAATGAAACGTAAATTTAAAGAAACAGATGTAATCTTGATCGGTGGCGGCATTATGAGCGCGACACTCGGTGTATTGTTAAAAGAACTTGATCCATCAATTAATATTAAAGTGTTTGAAAAGCTAGGAGCTTCAGGACTCGAAAGCTCTAACGCCTGGAATAATGCGGGGACAGGACATTCAGCACTGTGTGAACTGAATTATACGACAGAAGATGAGGACGGTAATATTGATATTACAAAAGCGAGTGGTGTTAATGAACAGTTTCAGTTATCTAAACAGTTATGGGCGTACTTAGCACAGCAAGGCAAATTAAAGGATCCTGGCAACTTTATCATGCCCGTACCGCACTTAAGCTTTGTGGAAGGTGAGCAGAATGTAGATTTCTTGAAACGTCGTCTTAAAGCTTTATCTGATAATCCGTTATTTGAAGGGATGGAACTTACGGAAGACCATGACAAGATGCGTGAATGGGTTCCGTTGATGATGGAAGGCCGTAATCCGAATGAAAAGATTGCAATTACACGTATGGAAGCGGGTACGGATGTTAACTTCGGCACATTGACAAATGACCTATTCGATATTATGACAAGTTATGATGGTGCAGTTATTCATTATAATCATACAGTGAAAGATATTAAGAGAAATGACAATGACAGCTGGGATGTTAAAGTATATGATCAAAATCATAAGACAACGGAAGTTCATAGTGCGAAATTCGTGTTTATTGGTGCTGGAGGATATGCTTTACCATTATTACAGAAGACAAAGATTCCTGAGGTTAAAGGGGTAGGCGGCTTCCCGGTGAGTGGATTATTCTTAGTATGTAAAGACCCATCAATTGTTGAACAGCATCTTGCAAAAGTTTACGGTAAAGCAAAAGTAGGTGCACCCCCAATGTCAGTGCCGCATCTAGATACACGTTATATAGACGGTGAACGTGCATTACTCTTTGGACCATATGCTGGATTCTCTCCAAAGTTCTTAAAAACAGGGCGTTATACAGATTTAATTGAATCTGTAACACCAGGCAATATTGCGAATATGCTTTCAGCAGGTGCGAAAGAGATGAAATTAACGCAGTACTTAATTTCCCAAGTTATGCAGAATCATGAAGAGCGTATGGAAGAGTTACGTGAATTCGTACCGAATGCGAAATCTGAAGACTGGGAGATCGTTGTCGCTGGGCAACGTGTTCAAGTTATTAAGGAAACTGAAGATGGCGGCAAAGGAACGCTCCAATTTGGTACGGAAGTGATTACAAGTGAGGATGGTAGTATCGCAGCCTTACTAGGAGCATCACCTGGGGCTTCAACTGCAGTTCATGTTATGCTACGTGTAATTAATGAATGTTTCGGTGAGCGTATGACAGAATTTGAACCAAAGATAAAAGAGATGATTCCATCATACGGTAAGAAGTTAGCAGAACACCCTGAACTGTTTAAAGAAATTAACAAACAGACAGCGAGTGCTTTAGGATTGAAAGAGAAGTAATGATAGATGACTTATAATTTAGTTTGATATATGACTCGGACGATGCTCATAAGCATTGTTCGGGTTTTATTGTACTTGCAGCATCATAATTCATGACTAGCTTAATCATTATGTCAATCGCATGCATTATGATATTTTAAATATAATATTAAGAAAAGAAGGATGGCCTATGCTTGAACGTATAAACATTGTATTACAGAAGTACATCGCTGTATTGACGCTATTGTCTTTATTAGGCGGCGTTATCTTTGATGGATATTTGAAGCACCTTATATTTATTGTGCCCTATATTTTTGCCTTTATGACATTTAGTGGCAGCATCCGTATGAAATTCAGAGACCTTCGTATATTTCTGGAAGCGAAGGGTACAATTCTGTATTGTATGTTCATATTGCACGTTGTCATGCCCGCCATCAGTTATGTGATTGCAACGACGTTGTTTGATGATCAACTGTTAGTGATTGGGTTTGTTATGCTTATGACCGTCCCGACAGGTGTTACAAGTCTAATCTGGATAAGCATTGGTAGAGGAGATGTCGCACTTGGCATCGCTGTGATATTGCTGGATACATTATTAGCACCAGTCATCATCCCTTTCGTGCTGCATCTAGTGTCCGGGACGACAGTTGAGATTGATACATTCAGTCTCGTTATTGGATTGATATTCATGATTGTTGTACCTACAATCATTGCGATACTCTTGAACGAACTCACAAAGGGTAAGTTTCCGGACTGGATTGGCAATCGCCTAAGTCCATTTTCTAAAATGGCACTCTTCCTTATTGTATTGATTAACGGAAGCGCGATTGGTCCTTATGTGAAAGATATGAATCTTGAGTTACTGAAGATTATTGCGGTTGTATTTGTTATCGTGGTTATAGGTTACATCATTGCAGTAGGATCTAGCTACTTTATGCAGCATAGCTATGCACGTCATGTGTCGATGACCTTTTTAGGGGGGATGAGAAATATCTCTACCGGTGTCATAGTTGCAACAACTTATTTCCCTGCGAAGGTTGCAATGCCAGTTGCTTTTGGGATGCTGTTTCAACAATTATTTGCGAGTATCGTCAGCACACAGCTAGAAAAGAGACGTCCTGGAGAAAACTAAAATTTAATTTTTTGACGTAATTATTAAAGAATTGCAGAAAATACTGCGATTCTTTTTATTTTTGCAGGAAATAATTGAAAAACTGCAGAAGCTTTGATTTTAATGGATTTGAATTCAAAAAAATTACGCATTATATTGAATTTGAGGTGATATTTTGATAAAAAAGGTTCACAAACCGAGTACAGTACAAGCGTATTTGTATGAATTAGAAAGTCGAGTACGTATGGAGCTAGATGATTATTATAAATTTGTGAGATATAAGAAAGGCTTTGAAGGTGAACTCAGGTTCTTTGAAATGATTGAACATCTAGAAGGAGAATATATCATAATATGGGATATTAATATCATGAAACCTGTACGCGTGCAATTCGACTTCATTATTATTACGGCAAATAATATATTGCACTTTGATATCAAAAATTATAGCGGTAATTATCGATATCAGAATAACCGGTTAATGAGTGAACAAGGTAAGACGGATAAAGATATCTTTATCCAGTTAGACAATGCAGATTCCTATTTAAAACAGCTCATTGCAAAGTACGAGATGCCTCAAAAACTGATCAGTAAAATTATTTTTATCAATGAGGATTTCCATTTAACAGGATTTAGCGGAAAAGAATGTGTAATGTTCTCACATGAACTTGAACCAGTGTTTAATTACTTAAAGTCCAGTAAAGGAATCACACAGCAAATGATCAACTTTGCAGATGCACTTATACAGCTTCATGACAATGAAGGTGTTGACAACCGAATTCATTATTACAATCTTGAAGATTTAAAGTTAGGCCTGCGCTGCCCGAAATGCAGGAAGATGGAGATGAGCAGAATTCGAAGGAAGACTTATTTTAAATGTAGTTGCGGAAATAAATTGAAAAACGAAAATGCAGTATTACAAGCTTATGAAGTATTAGCTTTGTTTGGTAAGGATAAAGTGAAAAGAAAAGATATTGTAGATTTTACTGGTTTATCAAATCGTACGGTAACGAGATTGATGAATCAGCATTTCTATAAACATTCACATTACAGAGGTACTTACTATAAGAAAGGTGAACAAATTAATATTTAGATAGATTTAATTGCAAGATGGCTCATAAAAATAAAACATGGGCCAAGATGAAGATGGAAAGAAGCAATCTGGATCAAGATGGCTCATAAAAATAAAACATGGGCCAAGATTAGGACCGAGGTGAGAGGAAATGAAGCAAGATGGCTCATAAAAATAAAACATGAGCCAAGATGAAGACCGAGGTGAGAGGAAGTGAAGCAAGATGGCTCATAAAAAATAAACATGAGCCAAGATGAAGATGGAAAGAAGCAATCTGGATCAAGATGGCTCATAAAAATAAAACATGGGCCAAGATGAGCAGCGAGACGAGGGGAAGTGAAGCAAGATGGCCCGTAAATTAAAAACACGAGCCAAGATGAAGACCGAGGTGAGGGGAAGTGAAGCAAGATGGCCCGTAAATTAAAAACACGAGCCATCTCGCTAGTAATCAGGCGAAAGTATATTACAAGACCTAAAAAACACCTCATCCACAATGGATGAGGTGTGCATCATATCATTCAGCGTATTACTGATAGATACCTTTGGCTTTATCTGAGTAATCGATATAAATATTTTTTACTTGTTGGTAGTGACGTAACGTATCTTTGTAAGTTTCGCGTCCGATACCTGATTTCTTGTAACCACCGAATGGAGATCCTGCTGGAATCTGGTTGTATGTGTTGATCCAGATTCGACCAGTGTCTATTGCATTAGCAACTTGCAATGCATCATTTAAGTTTGCTGTGAAGATACCGCCAGCTAAACCATATTCTGAATCATTCGCTTTCTCGATAACTTCTTCTTTTGTTTTAAATTTAGATACCAATACGACTGGCCCAAAGATTTCTTCTTGAACTAAACGTGATTTGTTATCTTCAAATTCAACGATTGTCGGTGGGAAGAAGAATCCTTTATCACGTCCATTATCCATTAAGCGTTTTCCACCAGTAACGATATTAAGTCCTTCTTGTTTAGCAATTTCGATATATTCTTCAATCTTATCGATTTGTGCCTGTCCTGTTTGTGAACCATAATGATTATTTTCATCCATAGGGTCACCTACACGTACTTTTTCAAAAGCATCTTTAAGTTTGGCTACAAACTCATCATAGATACCTTCTTGAACGTATAGTCGGCTACCTGCTGAACAAACTTCTCCTTGGTTAAATAAAATACCGAGTTGTGCACCTTCAATTGCTTGCTCAATATTTGCATCATCGAAGATAATGTTCGCACTTTTACCTCCAAGCTCTAAAGTCGCTGGAACGATACGTTTTGCTGCAGCTTCTGCAACACCGTAACCGACTTCAGTAGAACCTGTAAATGATACTTTTGCTACATCTTCATGATTGAAGATTGCGTTACCTGACTCCGAACCTTTACCTGTTAAAACATTTAATACCCCTTTAGGTAAGATGTCCTGAACAATTTCAGCAAACTTCAGTAATGATAACGGTGTTGATGATGATGGTTGAATAACAACGGCATTACCAGCAGCAAGCGCAGGTGCTAACTTCCAAGAAGCCAGTAGCATTGGGAAGTTCCATGCAACAACTGCACCTACTACACCGATTGGTTCGTGTTTAATAATACTGATGACATCTGCATCTACTTCTTTATTTGTTCCTTCATCAGCAAGTATGACACCTGCAAAATATCGGAAATGTTCAATTGCCATTGGAATATCAATATTTAATGATTCACGTATGGCTTTACCACTATTTAATGATTCAATTTTAGCAAGTTCTTCACGATGTTCTTCCATTTTGTCTGCAATTTGATTTAATAGTTTTGCTTTTTCGTTGTGAGAAGTGTGGCGCCATGTTTTAAAAGCTTCCTCAGCTGATTTCACAGCTACATCTACATCTTCTTCTGTTGCTTTTGCAATCTTAGCTAATACTTCTCCTGTGGCTGGATTTGTTACATCTAAGGTTTCTCCTGCAGCACTATCTTTAAATTCACCATTAATAAATAATCCATATTGTTCTTTTAATAAGTTACTCATGATCTTCCTCCTAATAGTAAAATCGTATTGCTCCTATTTATTGTACATCTGTACGCTCTTCATAAGCAATAGAATTGCTTATATATTCAGAAGATTTTGCAAATACTCTGTATATACAACAAATAGATCGATTTTCTCAAATATTATATTTCAATACTGTAATATTTTTGGATAATACTTACAATTACTATTTTCAAATATTAGTTACAATCATTGATACGACAATATTTATTAAGGAGATGAATTTATTACAGCTATATATAAAATATATCACTTAAGTAACAAATCATTAACAATGCTCAAAATCATGTTTAAACGTGATATAGTATTTTCAGTGCTCAAGAGCGCAGTAAAAATTAAAAACTAATCTAAAACTATTTTAATATAACGATTATATTACACGGAGGAATTTTAAATATGAAAAAGACAGCATTAACTTTAACAACACTTGCAACATTATCGACATTAGGTACAACTCAAGCTGATGCATCGGCGTACGGTAGAACAGATGTTGCTCAAACTTCATCTTCAGTAAGTTCAATTGATTCAAGTGCATATAACTATACATATAATAATGATGGTTCTTACACTTATACTTATAACTACGACGCACCTACTTCAGTAGTTGCACAAACAGCTACACAACCAGCTACACAAACAGTTGCACAAACAGCAGCACCTGTAGTGTCACAAACTTCTACAACTTCAGAAGTGAAGAAAGCTCCTGCAACAACGGCAGTTAGCGGAAATGTTGCATCAGTAGCATTAAGTGTTGCAGCTGGTAAATCTTATGTATATGGTGCGAACTCTGCTTCAGCAGTAGATTGTTCATCATTTGCACAACAAGTATTAGCAGCAATGGGGAAATCAATTCCTCGTACTACTTATGCACAAGCTGCAGTAGGTACACAAGTATCAGCACCACAACCAGGTGACTTAGTATTCTTCAACAACTACAGCCACGTTGGTGTATATATCGGTGGAGGACAAATGGTAGATGCATTAAACCCTTCTGAAGGTATCGGACAACGTTCAGTAAGCTATGTTAGTGGACATGTAGACGGATACTACCGTTTCTAAGATTAAACGTGTTATGGCACAGTGCAGTTGCACTGTGCCTTTTTTATATTTAACTTTATTAATTCTATGTCGTATATTACAATCAAATAAATATGGTGCGGGAGGCGATATAATTGTGGGAATATAAGAAATTTGAAGCATTAACACACGATGAAATTTTTCAGGTCTTTAAACTTAGAATAGATACATTTGTAGTTGAACAGCAATGCTTTTATCCAGATATTGATGAAAGAGACTTAACTTGCATCCATTACTTCACTAAAGAAGATGATAAGATAGCGGCATATGCTAGAATTATCGTTGACGGACAAACGGTGAAACTGGGTAGAGTAATTGTGAATCCACAGTTTCGTGGTAGAGGATTAGCGAGAACACTTATCCAAAAAGGACTTGATTATATAAAAGATAATTATCCGGATAAAAATATTTCCTTAAGTGCACAAGCTCATCTAAAAGATTTCTACAGCAGTTTTAATCTATCACCAGTATCTGATATTTATTTTGAAGATCTAATCCCCCATATAGATATGGCGCGTAAACCTTATGCAATAGATACACAACTGGAAGGATGAATGATTTGAAAGTTTATATAAGTTGTTTTCTCGTGCAGGATATCGAATTTATTATAGCTTCTGATGAATGCGGTGTCATTTATTTAGCGAACGAACATACACATGAATATGTCAATCGCCATATTGAACGTTTCTTCAGTCAAGCGACAAAAGTTACTGGCTATGAAGCTGACCAGTATCATACGCATTATATTGGAGAGCTGAATCTTTATTTTGTGGGCAAGAAGCAGCAGTTAGAATGGCCGCTTAATCTTGCAGGGACAGACTTTCAAAAGTCGGTATGGCAGACCCTGCTTACGATTCCATACGGTGAAACACGATCGTATAGCGATATTGCATTGCAATCAGGTAATATGAAAGCTGTCCGTGCGGTAGGAGGTGCTATTGGTGCAAATCCCGTGATGATCGTTGTGCCTTGTCACCGTGTTATCGGCAAGGATGGAACGTTGACAGGATTTAGTGGTGGTTTAGATTTGAAGGATAAATTATTAAATATAGAGAAAATACAATTATAAAAATTAAAGGAGTAAGCTAATGACAATACCAGCATGTCCCAAATGTAATTCAGAATATACTTATGAAGATGGTTTAAACTATGTATGTCCAATGTGTGCACATGAGTGGCCGCAGCAAGAAATCATTGAAGAGATAATCGTAAGAGATGCGAACGGTAATATTTTAAGTGATGGGGACAGTGTAACAGTAATTAAAGACTTAAAGGTTAAAGGAAGCTCCTCTGTGATTAAACAAGGAACGAAAGTAAAGAACATTAAACTAGTTGATCCTGATAATGGACATGACATTGACTGTAAGATAGATGGATTTGGTCAAATGAGCCTTAAAAGTGAGTTCGTAAAAAAATTATGACAAAACGTATAGAAAGTATCGATATTATGCGTGGAATCAGTGTCATGGGGATTTTATTTATGAATATCGTTGGTTTTCATATGAATGAAGTTTTTACAAATCCTCTAGATCACTTTCAGCTGCCTTTAGATAGAATGCTGTATTACCTTGATATGTTATTCGTGCACAATTCATTCTATCCTATTTTTTCATTTTTATTTGGGTTTGGCCTCGCCATTATGGCAACAAATATTAAGCAGCGCGGTGGGAATTTTATCCCGGTATTGTATAGAAGGGTATTCGCACTACTTGCGTTTGGCTACATTCATGGATTACTGATCTTTTATGGGGATATATTAAATGTATATGCAGTGCTCGGCATGATTGCAATCCTCTTCTTACTTATGCCGAATATCGTCAGTCTGATTGTTGCGCTCATGATATCTGTCATTTTTCTGCTGATAAATTTGATGGTGATCATTACTGTAATACTCTCACCAGATGCAATTCCTTCTGCATCTTCCAGCAATGCTGCACAGCGCTGGATACAAGTGATGCAAAGCGGAGACTTCAGTCAAATACTCGCACTGAACCAGCAATTCTTTCTGGAGAATTTCACGGCATTAAGTTTAACAGGGATATTTGGTTATGGATTATCGGTTCTGCCTTTTATCTTATTTGGAATGTATGCGATGCGTGCTGATATGATTGGCGCTATACTTAAACATAAACGTATGATGATGATAACGGCAGCAGTATCCCTTGCCCTAGGATTACTGATTAAATATTATGTCATCTATGCACATCTGGATATGTATGCAGCTCAGTCGTTTATATTCTATGGCGGTACATTAGTAGCAGTTTGTTATTTTATCGTAGTTGTCCTGCTTACAGATAATAAACAGTTCTATAAGGTGATGCAGCCATTTTACTATGCGGGTAAGATGAGTTTCTCATTATATATATTGCAGAGTATCTGTATGTTCATCATATTTTATGTGCTACGTTTATATGCGAAGCTGGATCTGTATCAAGTATTCATGATCGCACTGTGTATTATAATTTTTGAACTGGTCATTGCTACATATTATATGAAAAGACATAAATATGGACCATTAGAATGGGTATGGAGGAAAATTACATACTTAAAATGAAGGCTTAAGCGATAGGAAATAAGGTGATATTATGGTACAATGCTAATCGAAAAGGTGGTGTATCAAATGCATAATATACAGGAACGCTTAGCTGAATCCATACTTAGCGGAAATTTTCATATTGCTGAAGATATAATGAATCAGACAGACTTTCTAGAGTTTGAAGAAATATTTATTAGTGCATGTCATAAAAGTGAATCTGTGATGTACTATACATTTATATTAGAACAGATGAAAAAAGAGGAGACAGTAGAACTCCATGACTTAGCTTTCTTGTTACTTGTCTATCCGCTTTGTGAAGTTAATGGGGCTTTTCATAGTGCATATTATCATGCTGAGCGTGCTGTATATATGACTGATTCTAAAGAAATCAAGAATTTGTTACAGTTGCTCTTCTTGTACACTGTACCGAATCCAGTGCTTTCTGACAGAGAAGCATTTGATACAGCTCAGCAGATATTATCTATTGATTCGAATAATCAGGTCGCGAGAAAATTGATGAAAAAAGCCGCTAAGCAATTAGATCAAGTTGTTATTGATATTAAAGACTTTAATCACTATAAAAACGCCTAGACATATTAGATGTCAGGCGTATTTTTATTGTTCAAGCCATATCTCTATTGGAACGATTATTGGAAAGTGTCCTCTGTCTTCGGATAGCTTTGTAACGAGTGCCGATGCTTTTGCGTACAATGGAAGTGCGAACATGGTTTCATTTGCTTGAATTTCTTGTAATATATTAATTTCGGAATCAGCTTGAATCAGTAATGTAGATTCTATGACTCCATCAACCTGTGTACCGAAATGACCAAACATAAAGGTGAGTTTAAAATCAAACATATGCGGATCTTCCTGGCTTATTTCATAATCTATTCGGTGCATTACAGTAGGTTCTTCAGAATGACTTTCAAAATCACGTACATGTGCTTCGCGTACAAATGTCTGTAAGATTTGTTTGTTAAGTTCCATAATAAGCTCCTTTTATTAAGTTAGTTTCATAATGAAATAAAGTATTGAGAAATGCAAATAATTATCCTTTATAACATAAAGCATATAAAATAAATCTCAAGAGATATTGTTTTTACGTGAAACGTGCTATAAGATGTATAGACAACTATTGTTTTGGAGGAAATATGAAAAAATCTACTATAATCATGATTACATTTTTAATTGGCGCATTCTTTACCTTTTTAAATGAAACCTTACTGAATATCGCCTTGACAAAGATTATGACAGTCTTTCATGTCGATGCACCGACTGTTCAGTGGCTTGCTACTGGATTTATGCTTATCATGGGGGTGCTGATGCCATTATCTGCTACTATAATACAGTGGTTTACAACACGACAATTATTTATAGGATTGATGTCCGTCTTCCTTATTGGAACATTGGTAGCAGGGTGTGCAATCAATTTCCCTATGCTGCTGGCAGGAAGGATGATTCAGGCGGCAGGTACAGGATTGTTGATACCTGTTATTATGAATGCGATGCTGCTATTATTCCCGCCGCATGAACGTGGGAAAGTTATGGGGAATTTCGGCCTTGTTATGATGTTTGCACCTGCAATTGGGCCGACCCTTTCTGGTGTAATCGTTGATACATTAGGATGGAGATGGTTGTTTTTTGCGGTCGTACCATTCGTTTTATTTTCAATCGGATTTGCGTTTAAATATCTGGATAATGTCGGCGAAGTGACGAAACCGAAAGTCGATATATTCAGTGTTGTCTTATCAACAATAGGTGTTGCAGGTATTATATATGGCTTTAGTTCTGTCGGAAATATAGAAGGTGGATTTAGCAATAAAGCGGTATTCTTACCGATTCTTAGTGGACTTATTTCCCTGGTAATCTTTATTGTCCGTCAGAACCATCTGACATCACCCCTACTTGATATGTCCGTTTTTAAGTATAGCAACTATAGTAAAGGGATGTTTATCTTTGTCGTTGTTGTGATGGCGATGTTCGCTTCTGAGATTGTGATGCCGATGTACTTACAAGGGCCGATGGGATTTAGTGCCAAAGTTGCAGGAATGATACTGTTGCCTGGTGCTTTATTAAATGGCGCGATGAGTCCAGTTATGGGACGAATATTTGATAAGATTGGTCCACGTAAGATGATCATTCCGGGCATGTTTGTTCTGATGCTCGTCATGATATTCTACTCGACGATTCACCCAGGAATACCACTATATATATTTATCATTGTTTATATGGTACTCATGGTATCTATTTCGATGATTATGATGCCAAGTCATACGAATGCAATCAATCAGTTACCAAAGCATTTGTATCCACATGGCACAGCAATCGGTAACATGATACAGCCAATTGCCGGTGCAATGGGGATTTCGGTCTTTGTAAGTATAATGACGCATGGTCAGCAACAAGCATTAGAAGGAATAAGTAATCCTACCCATTCACAGACTCAAGCAGCACTGACGTATGGTGTACATCACGCTTATTGGTTTGCAATAGCCCTTACAGTCATAGGGTTTATTACGGCATTATTTGTTACACGTTCTAAGGCACCTGAAGGTGAGACATTCGGACTGCCTGAAGAACAAAATTAAATTTAACGTTTATGACTTTTAATATCGGGTAATAAAGACATGTTGTGAAATATTCATAGCACGTCTTTTATTATATTAAGGGAGAGGTTGGATGTCTAAAGGTAATATAGAATCAATGAAAATCGGTGCAGCTTACGTGGGTGTTATTGTAGGTGCCGGCTTTTCAACAGGTCAGGAAGTTTTGAAATTTTTCACGAATTATGGTATTTACAGCTATTTTGCTATACTTATTTCTGGAATTATGTTGACGTTCTTTGGCCGTCAGATCAGTAAGGTTGGTTATGGATTAGATGTAGACAGCCATGAACCAACGATTACATACCTTTTTGGTGAAAAATTTGGTAAAATCATTGACTATATTTTAGTGTTTTTCTTATATGCAATATCGGTGATCATGGTCGCAGGATCAGGGAGTGCGTTTCATGAAAGCTTTGGGATACCGATATGGTTAGGTTCGTTACTTATGATTATTGCTGTAGTAGGTACGTTGCTGATGGACTTTAACAAGATTGTCAGAGCACTTGGAGTTGTAACGCCATTCTTGATTGTCGTTGTAACAATTATTGCAGTTTATTTCTTCTTTAAAGGGCATGTGCCATTAAGCGAAGTAGATAAATACATCGATCCTTCAAAGCAGCCATTTAAATCGAAGTTTCTTCCAGAAGGTTCACTTTGGTGGTTCTCTGGCTTAAACTATGGTGGCTTAGCATTTGCTACTGGCTATAGTATGTTAGCTGCAATTGGTAGCGATGCCTCGAAGAAACATATTGCAGGCCGTGGTGCCTTTATCGGTGGGATTACATTACTTGTACTATTATTAATGGTAAACTCTGGCTTACTGAGTGAACTGGAATTAGTTCAAGATTCAGCGATTCCAACTTTAGTGTTAGGACGTATGATTCATCCGGTGCTTGGTATAGCATTAAGCATTATTATGCTGATGGTAATGTATAATACGATTGTCGGTTTAATGTATTCGTTTACAGCACGCCTGACAACACCTTATTCAAAGCAGTATATTATATTGCTCATCGTATCGATGGTTATTGGTTATGCTTTAAGTTTTGTTGGCTTTGTAGAGCTTGTAGGAACAGTGTACCCAATAATGGGCTATGTAGGGTTATTACTATGCCTAGGACTGTTATTTAAATATATTAAGCGTAAAAAGGCAGGGAAAAATCACATCGCGTAAGCGTTGTGTGTTCCCGGCTTTTATTTATATCGACGGATAATAATGTTACAATTAGCGTAGATTGAAGGGAATAACAATGAAGAAAAGATACTTATTAATTATAATTTTAGTTGCTTTAACTGTGATGGCGTTTGCATTAATATTTGGATGGTATAAAAAAGAAAATCCCGCATTAAATCATGATACGGTATTCGATGAACTTGGTGTGGCAATGAATGTTAAGCTGATTTCTGACGTCCAATATGGTAAAGATGCACCAAACTCACAAATGGATATTATTATGCCGAAGAAAATTAAATCAGGAGACAAATTACCGCTTATTATATGGACACATGGCGGGGGATATATCGCAGGTGATAAAAAACATAAAAATGCCTATCTTGCACGTATTGCAGAGCGGGGCTTTATTATTGCAAATATGAACTATGCGCTTGCACCTGCCCATAAATATCCCGTACCTTTAATTCAGGAAAAGCAAGCTGCACAGTTTATGAAGCGTAATACATTCCATCTTCCGATTGATTTTAATCAAATTATTATTGGCGGGGATTCAGCAGGAGCACAAATTGCAGCGCAGTTTGCAGCAATTCAAACGAATGAATTATTAAGAAAAGAAATGCAGGAAGAAGCGGTCTTTGCCCCGGACGATATTAAAGGGGTAATATTATTTGGTGGATTATATGATATGAATACGGTAAGAGCAACAAAATTTCCACGAATTGAAGATTTTATGGAAAGCTATACTGGAGAAAAATATTGGGAGCGCGAGTTTAAACAGATTGATCAGATGTCTATTACGCAGCAAGTAACAGGAAAGTACCCTCCAACATTTCTGACGGTAGGAGATGCAGACCCATTTGAAAGTCAGGCAATAGAACTGGTCAAAGTGTTGCAAGAAAATAAAGTACCGAATTCGACCTCATTTTTTGATGGCTCACATCGATTAAGACATCAATATCAATTTCATATGAATCTAAAGGAATCTCAAATAACATATGATAAAGTGATTAAGTTTCTGAGCACGTTTACTGATCAAGCATTGTACAATACGTTAGAAGAAGAACCGCTTACAACGAAAACGAAATAGCAGGAGGAATGCACCTTGAAAGATAAAGTATTACTCACAGGCGCAACAGGATATATTGGTAAATATATATCAAGTCAATTGACAGCGCAGTATGATATTTATGCGATGAGTAAATATCCGAGCGAACCATTAGAAGGCGTCACCTGGCTTACTGGCGATATGTTCTCTTTGAATGACTGTATTGATGCGATGGCCCACGTAGATTTTGGAATATACTTTATTGATCCCAATAAACGTTCCAGCAGAATGAACGATACAAAGTTTCGTGATATCAATGCTATCAGTGCAGATAATTTTGCACGTGCTGCAGAGATTGCACAATTGAAAGCAATTTTCTATGTATCTGGTACAACAGAAGATCAGGAAACATTGAATATTCTGCGTAGCTACAAAACACCGGTTCATGCCTCAGTCACATCAGTTAAACGTAAAGGGATTGTTGCACAAACACAGAATTCAGAAATCAATGATGTGAGAAGTATTCAACGTACGTTGATGCCGTCAAACTGGTCGGTAGCTGACTTGAGTCATCATTATTTTAATTGGTTGAGTGATATGGCCTTTAATATTATTAACGTAAAACGTCAAGATAATGTATATACGATTTATGCAGCGGGTAAGCATGTACTTACGTTATCTGAGGATGAAGGAAAAAGTGATGAAAACAGAATGGTTTATAAGATAACAGACGGTGTATTATACAAAAATACATTAACAAGTCGTGCACGTATGGAGTTTAGAAGATTGAAGCACACTGACACCCTTATCATTGCACTTCATGATTACGAACCTACAATTCCATGGCTCATCTATATATTGATACAATTACCGGTGTATCATCTTTCAATGAAAATCTTTGATGTTGAGATGCGTATTGCTCGCTTTCAGGAAGATAAAGCAAATGGTATGGAAAAACAGTATACAAAGTAACGAACGGCTGTATAATACAGTCGTTTTTTTGTAGGTTCATTTACATTTTTATATTACATTTTTGTAAAGAATGTAAAGAAGGTTGATTATATCAACGGTTTGCATACGCTTACTTTACAGACTTAATACATTTTTAACAAAACGCTATTAAAAGTTAACAATTTCCTTTAAAATAGCGATGTAGAGAACTATGGTGAAAATATTAGGAGGCAATATCATGTTTAATAAGAAGAAAGATAAATTTGCGGTTCAATTAGAAGCGATGGCAGAGAATCTAGATCGTGCTGCTGTAGCATTTGGTGACATGACATTTCACAATGCGTTTGATTTAAAGAAATATGCGGATACAATTAAAGCCTATGAAACAAATGGTGATGAACTGATGCACCAAATGATTTCAGATTTAAATCAAACATTCATCACACCGATTGAACGTGAAGATATTCTTGCTCTTTCAAATGCAATTGATGATGTTATGGATGCTATGGAAGAAACATCAGCAATGTTTGAAATGTATTCAATTGAATACTCAGATGAGTATATGGCTGAATTTGTTCAGAACATTCAAGGATGCGCAAAAGAAATTAAGGTTGCAGTGACGCTCGTTGCTGAGAAGAAGTTATCCCATGTGCGCGTACATTCGATTAATATTAAGGAACATGAAACAAACTGTGACGGTATTTTAAGACAGTCAATTAAACATATCTTATCTGTAGAAACGGATCCGTTAACTGTGATGAAAGTAAAAGATATTTATCAGTCTTTAGAGGATATTGCTGATAAATGCCAGGCAGTTGCGAATATACTTGAATCTATCATTATGAAGAATAGTTAAGGAGCATTTTTATGGAACCGATTATTATTTTTACATTTGCGATTGTGTTCTTCGCGTTAGCTTTTGATT
>NZ_JASJES010000010.1:0-70622 GCF_030067655.1 Macrococcus sp. S115
AAGCGACAAGTCAAGACAAACAGGTATTTGAAAGAGTTGTCAGTCAAAATACAGGTAATATGAATCAAGAACAACGTACAGCGTTTCAGCAAGTAAATCAGCAGTTGGGAAGCACAGTATCATCTGATGTAAAACCAATTATGCAGTCATTCGTTCAATCACAGGGATCAAATATGAACACTGAAGAAAGACAGATTATGGAGAAAGTAATATCATCACCATTAAAAGTGACTAACCAGGAACGAGCAGTATTTGAAAAAGTGATACAGCAAAATACAGGAACCTTTACACAAGAGCAGAGAACAGCATTTCAACATGTAAATCAACAACTTGAAAAAGTCACTGTTCAAAAACATGGTACAAACACTTATTTAAAGGAATAGATAAAGAATAAAACATAAAGCATATATTATACTTTATGCTATTGTAAAATTTGATAGGTATAATATTATTAACAAGGATATAGTCCATGGATTAGTATGGGTTTGTAAAATAAGACTGGATAAGCTATAATAATATTAACAATTATTATTTCCATAGTACCACCGAACCCCCTAACTGCTGTGAACAGTTAGGGGGTTTTTAAGTTCTGATATGCCGCCTTACCCCTTACGTTGATCTAACCAGTGAGAAAACAGCGTAAGGATGACACCAACAATAATCGGTACAACGATATTTACAAAGATGTAATCCATGTTTGTAAATATCTATTAATTAAGATATAATGATGATAACAAAGATTATTTTCACAGAAACGCCGAACCCCCTAACTGTTTGCCCAGTTAGGGGGTTTTTTAGGTGCTGGTTTTAGGTGCTGGTATGCCGTCTTACGACTTACGTTGCTCTAACCAGTGAGAAAACAACGCAAGGACGACACCGACAATAATCGGTGCAATAATGTCAACAAAGATTATTTCCACAGAGATCACCTCCTTCCATAAGAACTCGCCTATGGAAGTAAAGACGGCTTTAATATTATATCATTAAAAATGTTTAAAAGGCATTTGCTATCTGATGCGTTAGCAAATGCCTTTTTATTATCTGAAATAAATAGGAGGAAAAAATGAGTAAAAATATTGAAAATCAAGGATATACAATACCAAAGGATATGAAAGCAGATATTTTAATCATCGGAAAAACAACGTTAAAAGATATTGTTGTCATTATTATATTCGTTATTTTGGGTTTCATGTTAGCAAACTTTATAGATGGTGGCCCAATACTTACAACTATTATTGTAATTATTCAATTTCTTATAGGTGGAATTGCAATTGCAAAGCCTAAAACGAATCCTGATAAACCGATGTATTTAGTAATCGCGTCTATGTTCAGGATGGATAAGAATGGTTACAGAAGTTTAGATTATACGAAATATATTAAAAAGGAGATGAAGTAACGAATGTCAGGTTTTGTCGATCCAAAAAAAGTGGCGATTAAGAGAGATAGAAATGAAAGAAAGAAAAATAAAGATAGAACGATTGATTTAAATATATTACATGTTATCCCTTATAAACAGATAACAAAAGAAGGTTATCTTTTATTAGAAGATAACACTTATGCAGAAATATATCAGTTTGAAACACATGCACTAAATACAATCAACGCAGATGAAAAAGCGCAGCTAATGACACAGCTTGCATCATTTTATCGTATCAATATAGAAGATATCAAAGTCATTTCATTTAAATATCCTTCGGACTCTGAAGCTCAACAGCTATATTGGCTACATAAATATGAAACGACTACAAATCCGTTACAACGTGCATATCAACAGGATAACATCAGACGTTTACAAATTTCAGCAAAAACACATAAAGAGATGGATCATTATGTATTTGTATATGCAGATACTAAAAAAGGGATGTCTGTTGTTAAAGATAATATCAGACAGACTTCAGGAGGCTTATTAAGGAAGAATCCTCTATCACAAAAGAAAAAAACGAATGTACTGTTTCAATTGAATAATATGAACACACAATATATTTAATACAAGGAGTTATTAATATGAAAAAGGATAATATTTATGATAGTTATTTTTTAGAAGTAAGTGAAAAAGAAAAAAATAATAAAGTAAAGAAAAAAAGTATAAATTTAAAACTATTTGGAAGTTTTAAGTCTTATAAAACAATTAATAAAGTTTATAAATAATGTATAATATTCCTAAAAGGAGTATTTTATTATGAAAATACATTATATGACCAAAGAAAAATATATTATAGATGAAGCGTCTATAAACTATAATGTGGGACTACAATATCATAATTATACTTCTAATTTAAAATTGAATGAATTTATTAGACAGTGGTATGAGTTAATAAGAAAGGAAGAAAAACGGTTTAAAATAAGGAGGAATAAATTTAAAAAGACAGAGTATTTTAATATTGATCGAATAGATCAATATGGAAATATTATTTATGATTTTGAATTTAATATAGGAACAATAAAAGAATATATAAAATCTAGCAATAAAAAAACTTTAAAAATCACAACAAAATTATTTGGAACAAATTATAGTGACTATATTACATATACAGCAAAGAATATAATTCAAGTAAAACAAGATCCGATAATTATAGTTGAAGACTTATTCACAGCCAGATCTATGTTCTTTAAGAAAGGTTTGATGATTCCAGTCAGTACAGTTATTGATGGTAATCACAGAATATCAAATGCTAAGTATTTAAATAAAGATGAAATAGAAGTATTTAGTTTAACTTTAGATGAACTTATTAAAAATAACCTTATACAACATAAGTTAGATATATTAATACTTGCATATACCGCTGATATAAATGAGTTAGAATTAATCTTGATGAATGGACTTAAAATTAATGATAAATATATCGAGAGGTATATAAATAATAGTTATAAAACAAAATACTTTTCACATAAAGCATAAAGTATAATATATGTTTTATGTAACATAATAAATGAAAGTCGTGTATCTCTTAGAGGTGCACGACTTTTTTAATTAAAGGAGAATGAAAATGTTTGGATTAAAGAAAAAAGATGAACAGATTATTAAACAAAAAATTGATGATTTTGTAGAAGATAATTATGATTTAGAACTTATTGCTAAAACACAACCCCAAGGGGGGATATCATTTCATGAAAACTATATCAAAAAGGGTGATGGGTATGAAGCATGTTTAACGATATATGAATATCCATCAAGAGTATATGACAACTGGATGCGTCACATCGTAAATCGTGAAGGTGTTATCGCTATTCAAGATATCTCTACAGCAAACAGAGAACAGGTAATAGAAAATTTAAAGAGATCAATTTCTGAACAGTCAGCACGTATCCAGGATAAAAAAGCAGATGCGATGACAAAAAGCTCATCTACAGATAAGTATCAGACACTTTTAGGTATATCACACATGATTAATGATCTTGGAGAACAGATTAAGAAAGTAACTGTAAGAATTTTTATTTATAAACCAACACTTGAACAGTTAGATAATGAGATTCACCGTATACGTGTTGATTTAGAGGCACGAGGTATAAAATCACAAGTAATGAACTTTGAGACAAAAGAAAACTGGCAAAGCTTGATTATGAAGTATGGGAGACAAGAACAAGTGCATGGTGTGAATTTTAAAGAAGGACAACATATTCCAGCATCAACCCTTGGAGGTGGTTATCCATTTGACCATACGTCAATCAACGATGAACATGGTGCATTTATCGGTACAACTGAAACAGGTGGTCCTGTATACCTAGACCTATTCAAAGTCGATAACGTTCGAAAGTCATTTAATTCGATTGTCTTTGGGATGATGGGGAGTGGTAAATCTACTTTTCTAAAAGTGATTGAAGAAGAACAATTTGCTAGAAATCATTTCATTAGAGGTTTTGATAAAGCAGGAGACTTCAGACAAGTTGTACGTGAACAGGGAGGAAAGATTATATCACTGGATGGTTCACAAGGCATGATTAACATGCTTGAAATATTGCCTACAGCAACGTATGACAAAGAAGATAATCCAGATATTGAAGGTTATGATCTTATGATTAATGAAGAAGCCTGTTACACTCAACATTTATCAAAACTTCAAATGCAGATGTCATTGATGAATGGTGACTTAACAGATACAGATTTAATGGATTGTGTAGGTTACTTTAATGATTTTTATATTCACGTAGGATTATGGACAGCTGATAGAAGTAAAAGAAAGCAAATGGTAGTTACAGGGCACAAACCAGAAGAATATCCAATACTGAGTGAATTTAGAGCATTTATTCATAACCTGGATGAATCTAAGATGACAAGTCAAAAACGAGTAACTAAAGAAAAAATATTAACAACTTTAGACAATATGATTAATGTTTATGGTAGTGTTTTTGATGGCCACACGACTGTCCCTAACATGGACGAAGAACAGATTGTATTTTATAACATAGAGCAGCTTGAAAAGTTATCACCAAACGTATTTAGATGTCAGTTATTCGTAGCCTTATCTTTAATTTGGTCACAAGCTTTAAAGAACGGGAAAAAATATAAGAAGATGATAGAAGACGGTAAAATTGATCCTCGTAACGCTAGAAGATTTATGGTATTCATTGATGAATGTCAAAATATCGTAAATGTAAATAACTTAAATACAGTTGAATTCGTTGTTAATTTTATGAAAGAAATGCGTAAGTATCTTGCAGGAGTTATTTTTGCGACACAATCGCCTAAGCAGTTACTACCTGAAAACAGTAATAATGATGCAACAACGCAACTGAAACAAATATTTGCCTTAACGCAATATAAATTTTTCTTTCAGATTGATAGATCAGATATTGATTCCGTAAGAGATGTATTAGGAGAAACAATAAAAGAAAGTGAGTACGAAATCATTCCAACGCTAGGAAAAGGTGAAGCAATCGTAAGCATACAAGGTGCAAACAATACGCTTTTCCACAATGATGTATCAGAAGAACAATTGCGTCGATTCAGTGGGGGGCAATAAAATTTACAGACACTCTTATTATTAAGGGTGTCTTTTTTTATTGGAGGATATTAAATGATAGAATTTCTAAAAAATAAATTGAAGAAAGCAACAAGAAAAAAAATAATGCTATGGATTGCAGGAATTGCAACGTCATCTACACCTTTTACAATTGCTTTGATAACTGCTGTCCCGATAGTTCTAATTTGTATGCTCTTATTTCTAGGTGGATCAAATGAAGGATATGAACAAGAACAATCATCATCTATGGGTACGATTGACGGAGTAGCTTTACCTGAAGGATGTACCAAACATTCAGACAGAATAAAAAAAGAACTTAAATCTCAAGGTGTAGATGAAAGTCATTTAAATGTCATGCTAGCAATTTGTGCACAGGAAAGTGGAGGAAGTGTCTCAGATATATTCCAAGCATCAGAAAGCAAAGGACTACCACCAAATACAATAGGTCCGACGGAATCAATTAAAGCAGGAGTGTCGGCATATAAAGAAGTGTTAAATAAATCTAAAGCAAAAAAAATTGGAGATGACAATTGGAAAGCAGCACTACAAAGTTACAATTTTGGTGGAGGATTTTTAGATTTCTTTTTTGAGAAAGGCTCAAAGTTCTCTGAAGATATTGCACAACAGTTTTCAAAGAAAATGGCAAAAGAAACAGGATGGACAAGTTATGGTGATCCTAAATATGTTGAACATGTTATGCGATATTTATCACAGGCATCTGGTGGAACATTAGATGGAAACGCAATTGGTTCGCCCATTGATCCAAAACTTTTGAATCGTGTTACTTGTAAAATCGGAGGATATCCTGGTCATCCAGGAATAGACATAGCATTGCCAGAAGGCACACCAATATACGCAATCACTGACGGTAAGGTAGTTGAGGCAGTAAATGGATATACGGTTGGTGGATTGTCAAGCTCATTATTAGGTAAAGATAATCACGTCACTGTAATCTCTAAAGACAATCCAACCTTATATATGAACTATAGACATTTAAAATTAAATGGCGTGTTAGTAAAAAAAGGTGATACTGTAAAAGCAGGACAGCAAGTTGGACTTTCTGGTAATACAGGTTATACAAGTGGTCCACATTTACATTTAGATGCACTAAAAAATAATCAATATACTATAAGTGCAGCTGTTGATTGGTTCAGTCCATTGGAGAAAAAATTTAATGTCAAAGGTAGTCTCGGCTGTGGATTATAAAAAAGGAGATGTTTAATATGAATAACAAATTATCAGGATTTATAATTATAGGTTTATCAATCGTGTTGTGTATCGGGTACTTCATATCACATTCTAAAATAAATAATGTAGAAAAAGAAAATGAAATACTTCAAAATAAAATCAAAAATTTTGAAAAACTTAATGAAAAAACTGAAAAAAATTTTTCAGCTACTAAAGAAAAAAATACTATCGAAGAACCAACAACTGTAAACAAAAATGATGCACAAGAATATTTGGTATCATTTACTGAAGATTTTATAAAAACTTTAAATGATAGCTCAGATATTGAAAAAACAAATGAAAGATTAAAATCATATACAACGGGTCAAGCACAAGATTATTTAATTGAAAATCACTATATTCATGATATAAGTAAGTTGAGTACTGAAGATATAGATCAACAAAAGAATAAAGATGTAACCGAAGGATATATTCAAAAAGAAGTGAGTATTGATACAGAAAATATTAGAACATATATTAAAGAGAACGGAGAAAACCAAGCTGAAGGTATAACAACTTATCAAACAATATCACATATTGGTGAAGATAGCACCGTCGGGAATTTTTTAATGAAAGCGACATATATTAAACAAAATAATGAATGGAAAATTGAAAAAATAGTATCAATATCACCAGTATCAGATATAAAAGCTGAACAAATATTTAATTAAATGTATAGGAGAGATTATAGTATGAATTTATTTAGCGCAAATAAATCTCGTAGAGATAAGGGGCCTTTTTATAAAAAGGTCCTTTTTATTTTGATAGCAGTTTACATTAGTTTTTGGGCTTATAGCTATTTTACTAAAGAAGATGGAAATAAACTGGCTACAAAGATGTATAAAGGCCAAAGTTTAAATGATTATACATTTTATCTTGTTGAAAAGAAATATAATCCAGATACTAAAGAATTAATTGCAAAGGTATACTTTAAAAATAATAAAAGTAATGAAAATTATATTCCGATTGCTAAAGAAAATTTTCAAACAGAAGCTAACTATCAAGATGATATTACAACAAAATTAAAAACAGAATTTCATTTACCTACAAAGAATTACCTGGTTGTTTCAGTTAAAGATGTAGAGAGAAATCATCTTGTAAGGACTGTTTTAAAAATGAAAGAAGATGTTATTACACAGGACAAAGAAAATAAAGCTAGTGAATTATCATTATATATTGATACACCAAAGAAAATATTTGATGATAAATTGAAATTAAAATCTGAATCTTTTTATGTAAAAGAAGGTCTGAATGAACATTTATCTTTTAACAAAAATGAACAAAAAAGTGTTGAAAAGAAAATAGATACTCAGCAAAAAGAGATTAAACTTACTGAAAAGCAAATCACTTCAATACAAAAAGAACTCAATGTTCTTGATGAAAATGAAAAAATAAATGCTGAAGCAAAGATCAGTGAATTGCAGAATTCTATTCAGGAAAAAGAAAAAGAAATCTCAAATTATAACGAAGAATTGTTAAACCTGAGAAACAAAATGATAAAAATCGAAGATGACATTTCAGAGATATCATCTTAAAGCGCAACATCAAAGGGGTTGAAGTTTTGTGTGGAGTGTAAATCTCTACTGATTTTTAAGAATTTAAAACATGAGCATAAGGGGTAATGCCACCACTTTGATGTTTTGGCTGTGCCAAAACGTGGTGAACTCGGCAGTGCCGAGTTATTTACCCTTAAATTTTTGTGCCACCACTATATGTATAGTGTATGCATATAAAACATACCTATACGCATACTGTATGCATACATACAATATGCGTATGCATAACTCGTACGTATGCATACAGTATACATACGTAAAAATAAATCTAAAAATAATTTTAGCGTAGGAGAGATGAGATGATTAAAAGAACAATACGAATAGAAGATCCGTTAGTAATAGCAAAGTTAAAAAGTTTGAGTAGTGAAAAAGAGATTTCAGAAAATAAATTAATAAATATCATACTAGAGAAAGCATTGATACACGACAATTTTAAATTGAGAGAACAAGAAGTTGATGAGATTTTAAAGAATGTCGTAGCTAGTAATAATAAATTAATTGATGTCATTGAAGAACAAACAAATAAAATTAATAGTTATACAGAAGAAATAAAAAAAATATTTTGAAAAAGTATACGGGGAGGAAATGAAATGGGTGTCAGAAGAACTTGGTATATTGATGATCGTGTTGATGAAGTTTTGCATAAAATAAAAGCTGAAAAAAATTTAAAAACCATGAACGAAGTTCTTGAATATGTTTTATTTAAGAGTGATTCCTTTAACAATGAAGACTATGATTTTAAAAAGAAAATGAATATCATGGATAAAAATTTATGTATTGTATTAGAGATGTTAACGATGCAGTTAGATACTCAGGGATTAGTACCTAACTTTTCTTATACTGAAAATTTGTCAACATCATACAATGCAGCTAAACAATTAGTAGAAAATGCAATTGAAGAACAAACAAAAAATAAAAAAGAGGAAATGTTTTTTGATTAAAAAAATGAGGTGATTGAATGGCTGGTATCGTAGTCATTTCGAATTTTGTTGTTGGAAATAATAAAAAGAACTACAGCGGAATTATTGATTATTATGAGAGGTATGAAGAAAAAAATACAAGAATACAAAATGAAAAAGAAGTATTATCTGAATTTTATGATTATGAACAAAATGGTGGAGATGAAACATTATTTGAGTTTATCAATAATACTTATGATAATCCTCCTAATATCAATTTTGGAAATTATATAAATTATATGAATAAAAATATAAAATCTTCAGGATTATTTGGAGATGATACTAATCATTTTACTTCTGACGAAAAAGAAGTAATGAAAGAAGCATTTAATAAAGGCCAAGAAAACGGTAGTGTTCTCTGGGGGAATGTCTATTCGTTTGATAATGAATTTTTAAAAAAACATAAACTCTATGATGAAGAAACAGGTTTTTTAAACGAGATAAAAATAAAAGAAGCTGTAAGATCTTCTATTAGAACTATGTTGAAGGAAGAAAAAATAGATAGCTCGGCTGTATGGTGTGGTGAGATACATTATGATACAGACAATATTCATGTTCATACTTCAATCGTCGAAATGAAAAATACAAGACCAATTGTTATGGTAGAGAAAATGAAAAAACTTGGTAGTAAACATTACGAACCTACAGGAGAGTTTGAATTACAGCCTAAAGCAAAGCTGAAGAAAAAAACGCTTGATAATATGAAAAGTGTATTTGCAAATAAATTAATAGATCGTTCTAAAGATATGAAAGCTATTAGCGACTTAAGAACATCTTTACATCATTCAATAAAGTTAGATGATTCAAAAACATCTCAAATAAAATTGCTAAATACAATCAGAAAAAACTTACCGAAAGAAAAAAGTAAGTGGCAATATAATAATAAAGAAATGAAAAACTTAAGACCTTTAATAGATAACTATACAATGAACTATATTAAAACTAATAATAAAAAAGATTATCAGGTATATACTAAATTACTAAAAGATGAGGAAGATTTCTACAAAGATCTATATGGTGAAGGAAAAGATAATAGATATAAAGACCCATCGAAAAATAAATTAGAAGATTTAAAAGGAAGAATGGGGAATGCATTACTTAAAGAATTAAAAAAAGAGAATAAGAGTATGACTTATAAAAATTATAATGGAAATATAAACAATGAAAAAACTAAAGTGAAAAATTCAAGATTAGTTGATAGGAATAAATATATTGATGGAAATTTAAAAACAAAATCTAATGGAACAATAAAGTTTAAACCTCCTATTACTCCTGTTAAAGTTAATCAAGCTGTCAGAAGTACATTTAGAAGTTACCGTAGGAATAGAGAGTTAGAGTTTGAACATGATAAATTACAAAGTAATATTCAGAGAGATTTAGAAAGACAGAGATATGAAAGTGAATATGGTAGATAAAAATTCTTTTAGTTGGATTAAACTAAAAGAATTTTTTTATTTGAAAGGAGGTGAGGACAATGAAAAAACGTTATGTACTTTATACCAACTATGAAAATAACAGAGATGAAAAAACAATTATAGAATTTCAAGAATCATATGAAAAAGAAAGGTTAGTTGGACTAATAGTAATCCTTCAGCATTTAACAAATAGTACTTGCATTGATTTGATTAAAGGTGATAAAGCTCTAGCTGTGCATTACAGGTTAGACCAAAATAATTCAATAGATGAGTGCTGGATAGAATATTGCAACAGCGAACCTACAGATTGGTTATTTGATAATTTTGATTTACGAGATTTTTATATTGATTAAAATTAAAATTTTTTTGACAGGAGGTATGTGAGATGAATTTAGATCAATGTTTAGTTGTTGCTGTCAGTGACGAAGAACTTAAAGTTCAAGTCTACAGTCCGTTATTAAAAAAAGAAATTATTGTGAGTACTACTAAAGAATATTATGAACTTATCAATGAATCTGAAGAACAAATATTTGTAACAGTTGATTTATCAGAAAATAAAATAGTGGAGGACTAGTTATGGCATATAATAAAAAATCCTGGGCTAAAGCAAAAGAAGAAGAAAAGAAAAAATGGGCTGATGATGCACTTGAACAAATATCATTTCATAAAATGAATGTAGAAGATGTCAAAGAATATTTTGAGTTTATGTCAAATATGTACGATTATTCGCCTAGAAATATAGGAATGATGAAAAATCAATATCCAGGTGCAGAATTTGTAGCATCAAAAGAGAAGTTTAAAGAATTAGGTTTCGATATCCTTGAAAATCAAAAGCCGATAAAAATACTAGCTCCAAATAAAGTTACTTATATGAAACTTGGAAATGATAATTTAAAACAATTGAAGTATGCTACTAAAGAAGAAAGAGAGAAAGTAAAAAATAAAGAAATTATAACAGTGCAAAAAACTTTCTATAAACTAGCACCGGTTTATGATTTAACACAAACTAATGCGAAACCAGAAGATTATCCGAAGGTATATCCAAATGCTCGAATAGATTTGAAATTAGATAATCCAAAGTTAGCATTAGAAATTAAAAAAGCTAATATAAAATACTTAGAGAAATTAGGAATACCTGTTAGCGTTGAAAATTTCAGCGTAAATGGTTTAGGTACTGCAAAAGGTTACTATGAACCACTCAATCATAAGATTGCACTTAATAGTTTAAATACTGAAAGTGAAAATATAATGACATTAGTACATGAAACAGCACATGCACTAATGCATAACAAAGAAAGTACCTATGCTAAAGAATATAAGGGACTAAACGTAAAAGAATTAGAAGCAGAATTAACATCTTTTGTTGTTAATAAACATTTTGGTATTGATACGTCTGAACAAACAATTCCATATATAGCTAGCTGGACTGATAATCTAAAGAACATAAAAGATGTAGAATCATCTTTAAAGGATATACAGCATACGTCATCTCGTATTATAAATGGAATTGAAGAAAATATTTCTAAGGAGTTTTTAAAAGAAATGGAAAATGTAACGGTTATTGATAATATTTCATTAGATGGAAACTACCCTATGGATTTTGAAGAATTTAAAGAACTTCAATCATATTTACCTATTAAATCAAATACTAAAACAGGGATTGCACTAAAGACTACAGAAATATCTAAACCATCGTATTTAGTAAAAAGATTGGATGAACTATCTAAGACTAAAACAGTGGGGTTAGATATAGATGGGAATTTTAAACAACCAATCATTCATATAAAAGAAACTAACCAAGTGATGCCTCTTAAAGTATTATCAAAGAATATAAAGAGTAATGATTTTGATATAGAAGCATTTACTTATGAAGTATATACTAATCCTCATCAAAAATTATTTGATGGGGATTTTAATGTATTTAATAATAAGACAGTTATGGAACAAGTGAAAATTGATGCAGATTTAAATGGTGTTCCTGATATATATCAAAAATCTATTGATAATATGAAAGAAAGTAATATATCGAGAGAAAGCACACACGAAAAGAAGATGGAATTAAATTAATATTTAGCCCCAATTCAGGGGCTAAGTAAATTTTAGAATAGAAAGTAGGATTATTAATGAAAACAGTCATAATTTTATATGGATAATATTGTTCAAAGTAGGTTCTTGACTTGAAAAAACATTCTAACACCTTGTTTGCCAAGAAGGAATAGGACATATAAATGTTCGACTATATGAAAGGAAAAGTCGAATAAAAAAGGAATAATAGGTATAAAGTTAAAGATTTTTCTTGGGTTTGTGAAAAAATGTACTTAAGCTAAACGGGCAGGATAGTTTAAGTGTATTTCTTCACAACAACTTGTACTTTGAACTATGAAGTGTTAATATACTATTAATCGAAAGGAGAGATGGGTGGACAATGAAGAACTAATCTAATTTTTAACAATTGAAATAGTATATTTCAGTTTAAAAACTTAGGATTAGTTTGCCCATTTTTTCATATACTAAATAAATGTAAGACTGAATAGCTAAAAAGGCTACTTAGTTTTATTTGAGTATCGTAAAGAGTGACATGACTAATCCTTCCAACATTATATGGGAGGATTTTTTATTATTCTCCCAGAATCAAAATAAAGAAAGAAGGAATCGAATTGTTAAAACAAAAAGAACTAATGGCAAGGGTTAAGGAACTTGTCCAGTCAGATGAACGAATATCTGCTTGTATGATGTATGGGTCTTTTACAAAAGGAGAGGGAGATCAATACTCTGATATAGAATATTATGTTTTTCTGAAAGATGATACAATTTCCACCTTTGATTCAGCAAAATGGCTAAATGAAGTCGCTTCCTACCATTTACTCTATCAAAATGAGTACGGTACGGAAGTAGTAATTTTTGAAAATCTAATACGTGGTGAATTTCATTTCCTTTCCGAAAGCGAAATGAATATTATTCCTTCATTCAAAGAATCAGGCTACATTCCTGACACAAAAGCAATGTTTATTTATGATGAAACAGGACAATTAGAATTGTATTTATCAGGGTTGGAAGGTTCGGGACCAAATAGACTTACAGAAGAAAACGTAAATTTTTTATTGAATAATTTTTCCAACCTATGGTTAATGGGGATTAATGTTCTTAAAAGAGGGGAATATGCACGTTCACTGGAAATTTTATCTCAATTACAAAAAAATATACTGCAACTCATTCGAATTGCGGAAGAAAATGCCGATAATTGGTTTAATATGACAAAGAATCTTGAAAAAGAAATTAGTCCTGAAAACTATGAAAAGTTTAAAAAGACTACTGCCCGATTAAATGAATTAGAACTATATGAAGCCTATAAGAACTCTTTGCTTCTCGTTATGGAATTTCGAAATCTTGTTGAAAAACAGTATCAGTTAACCGTTAGCAATGATTTTTTCGAAAAACTGTTACATTATATGAATGAATAGAAAAAAACTTATTGTGCTATCGGGTGCTTAATACAAAAAGGAAGGTGAGTGAGAGAATAAAATTCAACTCTTTAATTCCAGAGTTTTCAGTTAAGTACATTGAGAAGTCGAAATGGTTTTATATAGATATACTTGGATTCCAATTAGAATATAAGAGCATAGTAGTAAAGGGGTTAGTCGTAAGGCAGGGATTTTGTTAAGCAAGTTCTTTTAGTGTTTCATATTCTTTACCTTGATGAATACTATGGAATTTACATATGGTAAACTTTAAATAAAAACGACTTTTATGTAACGCTATTTTAATTATGATATACTTTTGAAAAGGTACATAAATTCTAAAGAATATAAATGGATACAGTTATAAAGTGGCATGCTATAATTTAAAGCACTGATGGGTGATTTCATGTATAAAATTATGATGGTAGAAGATGATGAAAAAATTAGAAGAATCGTTTCCGATGTGCTTCACAAATGGAAGTATGATGTGATTGAGGTTACAAATTTTGACCAAGTGTTAACGGAGTTTGAACAGGTCCAGCCACACTTAGTATTATTGGATATCAATTTACCGACATTGGATGGTTTTTATTGGTGTCAGCAGATTCGTTCAGTTTCCAAAGTCCCTATTATATTTCTTTCTTCTAGAAACGAAAACATGGATATTATTATGGCTATTAATATGGGCGGGGATGACTTTGTGCAAAAACCGTTTGATTTAGATATACTTGTTGCCAAAGTAAAAGCACTTTTACGTAGAAATTATTCCTATCGAGATGAAGAATCTGTACAACTTATCCATCGGGGTTTGAAATTAAATATAAGCAATTCGGTGGCTGAATATAAGGGACAGAGCGCAGAGCTATCTCGCAATGAATTTATTATTTTACAATTAATGATGCGCAAGATTGGGAAAATCGTATCACGAGATGACTTAATGCAGGCATTGTGGAATGAAGAGCAATTTGTTGATGATAACACACTGACAGTAAATGTGAATCGTTTACGTCGAAAGGTTGCTAGTCTTGGGTTGAATGATTTTATAGTTACCCGTAAAGGAATGGGGTATATTATCGAATGACTTTTTTTCGGTTTTTACGGTATGAAAAGTCTTATATATGCGTCTATTTAATAGGTTTCATGCTCATGGCTACTGTGTTTTTCCTTGATGTTAATATAAATTTCACTTGGGGAACCTTTTTATATGCCTTTGCTTTATGCACGATTGTATTGATTGGATTTTTAGTATTTCGCTATCAACAAAATGTACGAGCAATCCACAATATTGATCATGAGGCATTTGACAGATTATCTCTAGAAGCTGAGCAGATGCAACAATTAATGGATGAGATGAGAAAAGAGCATATACGAGAAATGAATGCTGTTCAAGAGAAACAAAAAGAACATTATGATTTTATTGTTTCTTGGTTTCATGAAATCAAAACGCCAATTGCTGTCCTCCATTTAATCCAACAAACGGATATAGATGCGAATAGTTTAAGGGAAGAAATCGAGAAAATTGAAAATTATGTTGATCAAGCTCTTTATTATGCTAAATTAGATAGTTTTAATCAAGATTATAGTATAGGGAGTTGCGATATGATTGGCATTGTGAAAGATACGGTGAGAGACCATTCCAAAACTTTTATTTCTAAAAAAGTTCGAATCCTCTTGCCCTCTGAATCGATGAGCGTACAAAGTGATTCTAAATGGTTGAAATTTATAGTAAATCAACTTTTAACCAATAGCTTGAAGTATACGGACAACAGTGGAGAAATTTTGATTGGTACCAATGAAACCCCACAAGAAAAACAACTCATCATCCGAGATAATGGGATCGGAATTACACCACAAGAGCTACCAAGAATATTTAACCGAGGATTTACAGGTGAAACGGGGCGAACATACTCTAAATCAACAGGGATGGGCCTATATTTAGCACAACAATTATCCAATAAACTTGGTCACTATATTACTTGTACATCTGAAGTTAGTTCCTACACAGAATATATTATCCATTTTCCAAAAGATGATGATCCTTTTTTGTTTATGAATAAGGAAAAGCAATGACTAATAATATCAGTCATTGCTTTATTTTTATCACTTTTGTTGATTAACAATCTTATAGTAAAGATTGGTTGACGACACGTAAAACAAGAAATAGATAACAAAATAAATAATTAGTATTGCCCACATGATAGAAGTGAGCTGTGGGAAGTCTCTCACTTCCTCGAATATAGAGTAATTCATAATAAACAAGCTATGCAGCATTCCCAGTATAAGTGGAGGCAAGAAGACAAAAAGCAGTTTCTTACGGATGACTTTTTTCATTTCAGTGTTACTAACACCAATTTTACGCAGGATAGCATATTGTTTTTGTTCGTCTGTTGCTTCACGTAATTGTTTGAAATATATAATGCTTCCTAAAGCAAATACAGCGATGACGGCAAGAAAAGCTGCTGTAAACAGTAATAATGCTGAAGATTCAGCTTGAATAGCATAGCCGTCCGCAAAAGCTGAATAATAGATATCAGGTGATTGCGAAACAATCGCTTGTATTTGTGCTGATAAAGCTGACGCATCTTTAGCATTTTCAATTTGGTATAGTTCATACATTTGGGTATTCTGACTATTTTGTATAGTGGCATACGCTTCATCCGAGATAATGAATATAGCAAGATGAAGAAAAACATTGGTGTTACTCAAATTACTGGCAGGGCCAAGTAGTGCATAGTCTTTTCTTTCTATAAGGTGAAAAGTAGACTCATCTCCTACTTTTACTGTGAATTCTGATTGATCATCCTGTGTGAACTGTTTGGGTGTATCTATTTTTGAAAGAACAATAGCCTCTTGGCCATGCAGGTTAACTTCCTGGTCATCACCGCGTAAGGCAACTATATCGTTAAATTGGGTCTCTGAAAATAAAAGGATATCTTCTGTGAGATAATCCGATTGTTCAAAGGCAACATCTCTGTTTGTAACGGGATTTACTAAGATCCCTTCAATCGTTTCATGAGTGATAACTGGGTGGTTTGATTCATGAATCAATGTTTCAATTTGATGCTGAATATGTTCATCCTGAGATTCGAAAGCAATATCATTTGGGAAATTTTTAGTACTCCCATCGAGTTGAACAGCGTAATCAAATTCCTTTTTACGTTGGTTCATAAAAAATGTATTAGCGTAGAGTATGAAAAAAATAATAAATAAAAACACCACAATGGATGCTGCTATAAGCCCTACCTGAAAATTTTCTTCATTTTCTAATGCAGCTAAAACATCCTCATTAAAGATTAAAGATGAAAAAGTATATTGAATAACTACTCCAATAATCATCGAAATAAGATAGATGGAGTAAATTCTAAAATTCCGTCTGACATTGCGCCACGATAAATCCAATAATTTCATCTGCGATTTCCCCCTAGAGTGCTCTGAAAGGTGAGGATGCGATCAAAAAATTCCTTTTGGGTTTGTTCTCCTTTGAACAGCTCATTTACAATCTTACCGTCTCGTAGAAAAATGACACGTTGGCAGTAACTTGCAGCATAGGGGTCATGTGTAATCATCATTATCGTTGTTTTAAATGTTTGATTAAGTGATTCAATTTGTTCCAGTAGCTGTGTTGCAGAGCGAGAGTCAAGTGCACCTGTAGGTTCATCAGCAAAGACAATCGCTGGGTTAGTAATAATAGCACGTGCCGAAGCAGTACGCTGTTTCTGCCTGCCAGATATTTCAGATGGATAATGATTTAAGATCGATTCAATGTTTAGCGGTTGAATGATATTGGATAGTCGTTTCTCCATTTCCTCAACATGTGTCTTTTGTAATGAGAGTGGCAAAAGAATATTTTCCTTTACTGTCAACGTATCTAGTAGGTTATAGTCTTGAAAAATAAACCCCATCCGCTTTTGACGAAATTCACGTAATGATTTCTTTTTTACTTCCAATAGCGAGGTCCCTTCAATCCAAATGTTCCCGCCATTAAATGTGTCAATCGTGGATAATGTATTCATTAATGTTGTTTTTCCTGATCCAGATGGACCCATAATTGCGGTAAACTCACCTTCTTCAACAGCTAAATCTATATTTTTTAAGACCTGAGTCTTTCCGTATGATTTAGATAAGTTTTTCGTTTGAATAATTGTATTCATTTGCTTAGTCCCCTTTCAATGTCAATACTATACCTCTGAATAGGATTACCAACCATCGATGTAATATAATGCAACATGACAAATCTGTCACAAATAAAAAATTGCATAGTAGAACTCTCGGTTGGAAGATTAGAATTACTAAAATAATCGTTATCTTATTAAAATATGTTATAACCATCATGAGAGGACTGTGGATATGATTTTATTTTTACAACCATGATTTATATTATTATCTTTTATTGGTCACGACTGACTTTTTGGAGTTAATATAAATAACGAAGGGGGGTTATTGAAGTAACAGGTGCTTATCTTGAATAAAGGAGAGCACCATTTCGCTATAGGGGCAGTTTAGTTGATGAAGCTTACTGAAAATATTATTCCATTACTTTACTGTATGAGAATAATCAAATTAAGTATGCCTTGATTTCTTAATGCACATTATGCTAACATAAAAACAAATGAAAAACTTGTTTTTATGTTTTTATAAGAGAAGGTTTAGGACTATGGCTAAATTCACACAATTAGAAAAAGAAAGGATTAAAAAAGAATTATTTGAAGTGGCATATCGTTTTTTCGTTGAAAAGGGTTTTAAGAGTACTTCCCTTGAGGATATAACTTCGTCTGTTGGCATTGCGAAGAGTACTTTTTATGTATTTTTCCAATCAAAAGAAATGCTATATATGGAGTTGTTATCACATGAGGGAGAGCAAATTGAAAATCAGGTTTGGCCAAAGGTTTTAGCTGCTGAGGATATACGTTCAGCTATAAAAATATACTTAGATGAGATGGCTTTGGAGCTAGAAAATAAGATTTTAACTCAAAGGCTGATTTACGATCTCGAGGAGTACAAGCTTGTATCAAGAAAGCTAAATCCAGAGTATGTTGGATCAGAGAATCTTAGAAGTATCACCCCTCTTATGGACTTTATCAGGTCACGTCAAGATTCTAAGGAGATTATCGACGAAGAACCAAGCGTAATTGCTGGCGTTTTAAGAGCAGCTTTATTAATAGGCTCACAAAAGGGAGATTTACTGGAATACAATTATGAAATGATTAGGGAGTTATTATTCGAAGCTGTTGCTGATCGAATTACTCGGTCTTATTTGGTCTAGGTAAGTATTAATCAGATGAAAGTACTAAAAAAGGTGATAATTCATGACAGAAAAAATAATTCGTTTTAATGATGTTCATATCTGTACTGAGAGTTTTGGAGATATTAATAATCCAACTATCTTGTTAATTATGGGAGCTACTACATCAATGATTTGGTGGGAGGAAGAGTTTTGTAAGAGATTAAGCGATCAAGGGTTTCATGTTATACGCTATGACAATAGGGATGTAGGTAAATCAATTACTTACGAGTATGGCCATCCAGAGTATACTTTTGAGGACTTGGCTGATGATGCAATTCAGGTACTAGATGCGTATAAGGTTGATAAGGCTCATATAGTCGGTATGTCTATGGGAGGGATTATTACGCAGATAGTAGCTCTTAAACACCCAAGCAGGGTGCTTACTATTTCATTGGTTATGACATCAAATTTTGACCCTAGCCTTCCTAAAAAGGATAGTAAAGTAACAGAAGCTTTAGGTGAGCTTAAAATCAAAAATTGGCAAAACAAAGATGAAGTGATAGAGTGCTTTATTAAAAAAAGCAAAGTTCTTATAGGCTCTAAACATATATTTGATGAAGAAAAAATAAGAAGACTGAATGAAGAAGAATTTGATAGGGCTAGTAATTTACAGAGTAGGGATAATCACGGAATTATAAGGGGATGGGGTTCATATTTATCAAGAACTGCTGAAATAAACGCTCCTACATTGGTAATTCACGGAATAGAAGACCCTATTATTCCATACGAGCATGGAGTTCATCTCTCTAAGATTATACCAAATGCTGTATTAGTTACCTTAGATGGTTCTGGACATGAGCTTAACTATAATGATTGGGATGAAATTATTAATTCTATATCAAAGCATGCAGCAAATTTATTACCGAAATTTTTAAAAATTAGATAGGAGTGATTTGAATGGGTAAAGAAATGAAACAAGTTATGGAAATAGCTAAAAAATATAATCTAATTTTAAAGGAAGAAACAATACAGTTTAATGAATCCGGACTGGATTTTCAAGTTGTATTTGCCCAAGATGAAAGTGGTACGGAGTGGGTTCTTAGATTGCCTAGGCGGGAAGATGTTATGCCTAGAACAAAGGTAGAAAAACAAGCATTAGATTTGGTTAATAAGTATGGAAAATCTTTTCAGGCGCCAAATTGGATTATTTACTCAGATGAGCTAATAGCTTACAAGAAGCTAGATGGCGTACCAGCAGGAACTATAGATCATAATATAGGGAACTATGTTTGGGAAATAGATATTAACAATGTTCCAGAATCTTTTCACAAGTCTCTTGGAAGAGTGTTAGCAGAGATTCATAGCATACCGAGTGATAAAGCCGTGGAACTTGACTTAGTAGTACACACACCAGAAGAAGCAAGAATGTCAATGAAGCAGCGTATGGATGCGGTAAGAGCAAAGTTTGGTGTAGGTGAGAATCTATGGAACAGATGGCAAACATGGGTGAATGATGACGATATGTGGCCTAAGAAAACTGGTCTGATTCATGGAGATATACATGCCGGACATACCATGATTGATAAAGATGCTAATGTGACCGGATTAATCGACTGGACTGAAGCTAAAGTTACAGACATTTCGAATGACTTTATTTTCAACTTTAAAGCTTTTGGTGAAGAAGGGTTAGATGCCCTAATTCTTGCTTATAAAGAAGCTGGTGGGTATTACTGGCCTAAGATGAAAGAGCATATTATTGAACTTGACGCAGCATACCCAGTTTCAATTGCTGAGTTTGCATTAGTGTCAGGCATCGAGGAATATGAACATATGGCAAAGGAAGCATTGGGAGTGATAAGTTCGTAGGTGGTTGATGCCTTCGTTGACACGTTCCCACATAATTCGGTTTCCACATAAGTAAAAATCGCTTGTATAGCAGTAAGAGAGATTGTGAAGGATTACTCTTTAACTAAAGGGTGCATTAGTTCAATTAGATGTTAGAATTAATCATTATCTAATCTTAGGCGGAAGAAATGATTAATCGCTTTATAAAAATCCTATAGCATTTGGTGAAGAGAGAACCTGTTTTAAATTAGACTTTTTTAAAACAGGTTCTTTGTGTTTAAATTAAAAAGTGAGTTCTCTTTGAATAAATATTATTTTAAACCCGAATTTGATTGACTTTTAAACAGAAATCGTCCAAATTAAAAACAAGAATAAACGTTCGGTTTAAAGGTTTGGAGGAGGGGATAAAATGTATAATGCAAAATATCGATTCGTCTGGAAGGCGATAAAATACAATAGAAAACAAGGTGGAGAAATTGTAAGTACACCTTCATTTATTATTGGTCTAGAGGATAGAGAAACAAAAGAAGTTTTCCCTCATCCCATAAGCCATTTTTTGTATAAGAAATACCATAGAAACTCGGGTTCAGTAAATACTGAATTAACTGTGGCGCAAATTATTGTTCCCTTCTTGAACTTTGTATTAGATAAAGTGAATCAAGAAGCGTTAAATTATACTGCAATCAAAGGATTGGTTGACTTACAAGAGTGTCATGCTAATGCTTATTTACAATATTGTGTAGATGAAAAATCAAATAAGAATAGCACTTTAGAAATGAAAGAGAACTTTTTATCCAAGTTTTATAAGTACTTATGGGATGAAAAAGTATTAAAGCATAAGCCCAGATTCAAGTTAGTTTCAGTAAGAACAGGAAAAGAAATCAGAAAAGTCTATAAAATAGACTTTACCTACAAGAAGACAGATGAAACTCTTTTACGTGAGAAGATTAAAAGAAAAGATTTAGTTCCTCAAAATCATGAATCTAACGAGAACAGAATCTTTATTCGTTTGCAATATATTCGAGAGATACTTTACGTAGCAAAGCATGAAGTACCTGATATAGCATTTGGAGTGGCTTTACAAATTTTTGGAGGGTTACGTAAAGGTGAAGTCGTAAACCTGACTAGAACAGCTTTAAAGTCGCAAAATGGGCAAGATTATGGTGTTGAAGGATTAGTGATACTTGTCAGGGATCGTCAACTTGATTTATTTAATAGGTTTGAGGATGTTTCAACAATGCAGGTGAAAAATCCAAGAGACCAATCATGTCTTATTGATCCAATTTTAAATTATCTATATAAAAATCATATGGAAGTGGTACTTAAAAAGGTGAAAGGACCTAAACAGCCTAATGCATTGTTTTATAATACGGAAGGAAATTCAATGTCTGCCGACACGTATGATAAGCGCTTTTTAAAATTAAAGAATGCTTATTTAGGGATGTTATTAGGTACAGAAGGTAGATATCAGGATTATTTAGACTTCTCTCAAACAAAGTGGCGCTCTCATATAGGGAGAGGAGTATTTACAAACATGTGTTTAGATGCTGGATTTAATGAAAAACAGACGGCCGTATTACGAGGTGATAGATCTACTCAATCAATGGAGTCATATTTTGATATTATAACTGCCACTTATAATATTCGAAAGGCTTTAGGCTTACTCTCTCCAGATCAATCTAGTAATATAGCAAACTTAAATATGCCAATAAATAATAAAATGTGGAAGGAGGTTCAAGAATTTGGGTCAGGACTTAGAAATTAACTTTAACGATTACATGACAATCTACGAGATAGCCGAAGAGAAGTTTAATAAGAAGCCCAATAATTACTATTTTATTTACAAATTAGAAGAATCCATATCAAAATTACCAGCTGAATGTAAGATTTCAAAGGTCGAATTCAGAGAAAAATATTACGTTGAAAAATATGATAAAAATATTAAAAACTTATATTTGAAAGAAGATGTAAAACGTTTTTTTAGAAATTATGTACCAAAGGCATCTCTCAAGGCAAAACTAAAAAAAGTTGTTAGCGACGCTACAATTCACAAATATTATAAAAAACTAAACCCAACTGAAATTATACTTGGTGGAAATTTAGATGTTTTTGTTTCAATAGAAATAGCACAAGAACTAACTGAGATAATAAACACAGTGGCAGGCAAGGGACAATGGGGGTGGAGAACTCATACTTTCGAAAAATATAAAAATCAACACAACTATTTGTCACTTGATGAGGTTATGAAAAAATTAAATTGTTCTTATGCGACTACTCAAAGGTTAATTAAAGAAAAGTTGTTATTCGTGTCAGATAAATATGGAGACAGAATGCTTTTTGAAAAAGAGCACGTATTCGAATTGTTTTCTGAACAAGCAAGGCTTATTGAAAAATATAGCAACAATTATTACACAGCGAAGCAAATTCAAGCGAAATATAGTAATGCTTTTGCGCAATATATAAAAGGCGGAGAAGATAAGGTTCGAATAAAGGTAACAAAAGTTGATCCCCCACTGCTATTAATCTCACACTTTGGTGTTCAAATGAAACTCTATGAAAAAAACGAAATTGATAATCTATGGGCGGATTATAAGCTTTATTTGGATATGAATTCTATGTCGATAGAAGATCCTTTTGAAGATTTTCTTTTCAAAGTTGAGCAAGTGTTAAATATTAAATTTACAAAAACTCAGCAAAACACAAAATTATTATGGTATCAGTATGTTGAAAAATACCTTCTTAGGACTAGGATGTCTGATAAGAATAGAATTACATTTCTAACTAATCAATTTGCCAGATGTACGGAAATAATATTCACTACTTTTAATAAAGAAATATACTCCTATTCTGGAAAAGAAATCAATAGTAAATTTCTTAACGATACACCTAATATTAGAAGAAGTTATCAAGGGGATTTCTATTATTTCTTAAAACAAATGCTTGAAACTTTTACTATGGAAGGATTACCTTTACCGTATAGCGTAGATGAATTAAATGACCCAAGAACCTTTAAAAGAATTAAGGAAGTAGCCACGGATATTTATTCTTTAGAGGAATATCATGAGCTATACAAATATACCAATCGTGTAGGATTTCATAAAGAGAAAGCAATACAAGATGTTACTGAGTTAATCCAAAGCATGAATTATACAAAGTATAAACGATACGACAGTTGCTGGTTATATATTCTAGTTCAATTAACAAATAATTGGAGACATAGTACCGTACTATCACAAATTCCAAGAATTGATCTATCAACTACCTCAATTGAAAACTTGGAGTGGTTAAAGAGAAATGATCCTTCGGTGGAGGATGCAAACAATATCATTTATCAAATTAGCAGGTATGTAACAAAAATAAATAAAACAGATGTAAGTGCTGAAGGAATATTTACTATTGGTGAGCCACTCAAAGTTGCTTTTGCAACTGCGATAAGTATTTGTGAGTTTCGTAGAAGAGCAACATTGGATAGTAGTTCTACCTTAATAGATTTATCAGGTCATTTAGTGAAAAAATATAATCCACATAAAGATTTCTTTTCAGAGTTTACTAATGGATTTAAATTTGAAAACAGAAAGATGAATAGAACTCTTAACACTCTAATCTGGTCAGTGCTTAGACATATGGGGAAAGGGTTAAAAGAATCACAAGTATCAAGAAGCCACTTGCAAGATCAAACAACCATTAACCATTATATTAAGCTATCTAACGAACAAGTGAAGAATCTTGTGGATGAATTGTTTGAAAGAAATCAATTTGGATTTGTAACACAAACCTTAACGAATATACTTTTTGGCACTGAAACAAACAAAAGTATCGAAACGGAAAGAATGTTAGAGGTAAATAAGCAATTCGGTGATGTTTTTAAAATTGAAGCGACCGCAGGATTAATTAACAGAATCACAACAGAAAGGGAGCATGTATTAAAATACCTCGCAGAGTTTGATATGGAAGGACTTCGTGCCCTTTTTTACCAATCCCTAACAGGATCGCTTCCTTCAAAACAGAGATACCATCAATGTATCTATGCTGAATGTAAATATGAGAATGAATACGGTGAAAGACCATCGTGTGATACTTGTGCAGCATCAATGATTAATGTGTATGCGCTAGAAAATATAATGGACAATTATATCTTTATGATGGAAAAAATAGCAAAAGAGTTTGATAGTGCAACCATCGGAGAAAAACAGAAGCTTGCAAACCAGTTTTTTCTACTGCATAACGTTGTTGATCAAGCAAGAAGTAGATTTGGCAGAGAGGTTGTAGATGGATTTGTAGAAGGAAATACCGAGCGAATAAAGAACTTAGGTCTAGATTTATCAACAAAAGGACTAAAGAGTTTTAGAACTTCAGGAATACTAGGGGGGTGACGTGTGTGGCAAGCAAAAGGAATGTAGGATCATTAATGCTTGATTTCAGCAGTATTAATCCAGGGGATATAAGAGGTGCTGGGTTTGATATTAGCAAGAATGTAGAAGAGGCAAAGAAGTCTTTAGAAAGCTTTCATGATTATAGAGTTAAAAAAGTTAGTGTAAATTTTGAAGATAGTAAATGGATTTTTAATGAAGAGTTCACGCGAAGTAACGTGGTTTTTGATTACACGATGATTTCCCACTCTTTAAAATTTGGTACAACTGAAAATAAAGAGGAATTATTTATCGCAGTGAAATGTTGGATGGCCAAAAAACTTAATGAAAGCTCTATAACGGTTACAAAGGCTAGGCTTTTAAACCTTGTTACTGCTTTTCTATCTACAAAGGGTCTTAGGGAACATAGTGAATTATTGGAAATGATTCAGGAAAGCAATCTTATCCGTAGAGGTTCAAAAAATCAATATAACGTCAAAAAAGTGTCTAACAATGTTATGTATAGATTTATATCGGATCTTGTCAATTTTTTAGAATTTTATAATCGAGATGAATTTGTATATTTCATAAATGATTTAAACGAACATAAAGCGAAAATCAAATTGGAAAAAAACTACAGAAAGTTGCCGTCTTTCAAAGATATTTTAACCATAAAACAATGTCTAGACAGTTGGTACGAAGAAGCGGTAAAAAACGATAGTGAAAAATTACTTAAATATTTTCCTCTTGTTTTATGGTGGAATCTAACAACTATTATCCCTATGAGGGTAATTGAGTTTTGTCACATTAAAAGAAATTGTTTTTCATTAAAGGATGGAAATTATTTCATCACCTTTCCAAGAATGAAGTACGATCGAATTAGTACACATCGAACAGACATTGAATACGACACGTTACCTATCCCTCAAGAATTGTACGACCTTTTTCAAAACTATTTAATACGCTCGGAACAGTATGGACTATCGAATTATTTAATTTCACATAAGGTTTATCGTCATTATTTCAGCGATGATAAAAAAACATATGATGATAATTCTTTGTTTAACTATCATAATTTCAATAATACAATAGCAAGTTTTTTCAAAGAAATAGTACACGAGAAATATAAAATCAATATTATTTCTATAAATAAGCATTACCGGAGAAATTACTCAACAAGATCAAAAGAGGCATTTATATCTGATTCAGCAATCGGTAGTATAGATACAATGATTAACCTTGGCGATTTAAGACACATCGCAATTATTAATATGATGATGCAGGGATATGACAAGGTTAAGATTCAGCGATTGGCAGGACATATTACAGAGGATATACAATATAGTTATTTCAATCATATGGAAAACTGGATGGACATTGAAATACAGAAAATGGAGAAGGAATTCAATCAGTATAGACCAATAAATTCAACTTTTAATGACAATGAAATTTCACTTTTACATCCAAAATCCCAAGATATTTTTGAGAATCAAAGCAAAAAAAATTACATAAACAAGAATGTGGAGGAAAAGGAATATTTAAAATTAGATTTAGGCTCTTGTATGGACAAAACTATGCCCTGTCCTAGTTTCAATTGGAAACATAGAGGTTGTTATTTTTGTAAACATTGGTCTATTTCCAATCAAGAACTAGAAGAAAAAAGAAATCAAATTGCTTTTGACTTGAATTTACTTTATGAAGAAACAAGAGGGAAAATCAAGTTTATACAGTCGCTATTTGATCTGCAATTCGATAACACAGAAAACGTCAATAATAATACAAAACGAGACTTATCTTCAACGTCAAAGGAAATTCAATTAGATATTAAACGGATTGCAAAATTACGGTCTATGTTAGGGGTTTCAGATAATGAATAAAATCGGTACTAAAGGCATTTTGGATGATATAGAAAAAGAGACTTCATTGAGGAAACTGATTGTTGAATATGATGAAAACCATAATATCAAATCTAAAATCACATATAAAGACATCTATGATTTCGTTAAATCGCAGTATGATAATGGCCAAGTTGATTTTTATCCTGGATATACGTGGTGGAAAACAAAAGGAAAACATTTAGTAGACGAATACAATTTAGTAAAAAAAAGAACCATACCCTTATCCGAAACAGAGGACTTAGACGTTTTTGACATCCTTGATGTGATAGAAAAGAATTATGGAGATAAAGAATCGTTAATTAAATATCTCCTTCCTTATAATGATTTGTTAGATAGGCTTGTCAATAAAATTAATAAGCTTCAAAGTAATTCCCGAAGCCTATCAGAACAGATTGTAAAAAAGGATGAACGAATTCAAATATTAGAACAAAAAAACAGCAATCAACAGTCTTTATTGGACGGGCTATTCTACAATATTATAGGATCTGAAAAAGAATTAAATAAAGTAATGAAAAGGGGTAGTACGAAATCAGATATAGTGAATTATGCATTGTCTGAAACTTTCGGAAATCCTGCTGCATACATTGACGAGTTCAGCAAACGTTTAGAGATAGGTAATTTTACTATAGACGATCAGACAAATAATGTCGTTAAGTTCCAACCCAAAAGTGATGTTTTGGAGGAAGATGATTATGATTATTAAAAACCATAAGTCTTGTTCGACTTTATGAAAAAGTCGAACAAGACTTATACCAATGAAAACGTGTAGAAAAGGAGATTGACCTAAAATTGGGATACGTATTAGTGTTAGCAGAAAAGCCCGATCAAGCGAAAAAATATGGAGCAGCACTAGGCAGTTTTAGTAGAAAAACAGGTTATTTAGAAGGTAAAACGGATGTATTTCCAGGTGAAGTTTATATCACTTGGTGTATTGGTCATCTTGTGGAACTTGCACCGATGAAAGAATATGATGAAAAATATGCAAAATGGAACTTAGAGGATTTGCCATTCTTACCTAAACAATTTAAATATCAATCGAAGTATTCAGTTAAGGACCAGTTTAATTCTATGAAGAAACTGTTGAAAGGTCTGACTAATAGTGACCAAATTGTCATTGCTACAGATCCTGATAGAGAGGGAGAAGCTATTGCGTACTATGTATTAAATTTATTAGGCATCAAAAATATTCCTATTAAAAGATTGTGGGCAAATACACAAGAGCCAACTGAGTTAAAGAACTTCTTCAGGAAATTAAAGGATGGAAAAGAAACATATAGATATTATGTAGAAGCTGAAGCACGTGGAAAGAGCGATTACTTAGTAGGCATGAATCTAACAAGGTTGATTACTCTACTACTTCAAAATAAAGGTGTTAGAACAGACGGTGCTTTTTCTGTAGGACGTGTGCAGACACCAACATTATTTATGGTCTATAACAGAGAAAAAGAAATTGAGAACTTCAAAGAGAAAATATACTTTGATTTAGTCGCTGATGGTGAGAAAGACAGTATTAAATATCAATTAAAAAGTGATGTAAGGTTAGATAGTAATAATGAAATAAATGAATATATCAATAATCATGGATTAAGTGGTGTTACAGGAGAAGTTAAATCAGTTACAGTTACTCCTAAAACAACAAAAGCACCAAAATTGTTTAAATTAGGAGGTATTCAAAAGGTCGGAAACAATAAATGGGGATATAGCTTGGATCAGACACTAAGCTATGTACAGTCATTATATGATAAAGGGTTCTTATCATACCCTAGAACAGACAGCAGTTTAATTACAACAGCAGAGTTCGAGTATTTGAAGAATCATTTAGATGATTATAAAAGTCTTTTGAATCTTACATTTGATGTTAAATATACAGAACCACGTAAGTCATATGTAGATAACGATAAGGTGTTAGAACATTATGCTATCGTTCCTACAAAAACAATACCATCTCAGCAACAATATGATGACCTATCTGTTCAAGAAAAGAATATATATGATGCAGTAGTGAAACAAACTCTGGCCATCTTTGCAGATGATTATCACTATGAACAAACTAAAGTAGAGATAGTTGTGAATGATGTTATATTTAAAACTAGTGGTAATACACCAAAAATTCAAGGGTGGAAAAATTTAAGTAACGATACTGAAGAAGAAAAGACAACAACTTTACCGTCATTTGAAGAAGGTGAACAAGTTGAACTTAGTATATATGGTAAGGAAGGACGAACAAAGCCACCATCATACCTAACAGAAGCAACACTTGGAGGAGAAGGAGGATTGATGGAAACTTGTGGAAAGACAATAGAGGATGAAGAACTAAGAGAAAGTCTATCAGCAGGGATAGGTACACCGGCTACACGTTCTGCTATTGTTAAGAATATAATCGATAAAGGTTATATTACAGTTGATAAGAAAAAGTTGAGAACAACAGAGAAAGGTAGGTTATTATGTAGTGCCCTGGAAGGATCATTGATAAGTAGTGCTGAGATGACTGGGAAATGGGAAGAGAAATTAAAATTCATTAGTGATGGCAAAGAAACTCAACAGAACTTTATAGAAGGCATCGAACTATTTATTCAGCAACTGTTTAAGGATATACCAGATATGCTGAATGAAAATGTAAAGACTTCAACTTTAGAAAGTGTTAAACAAAGTGAAGGTGAAGGATTAGGAATATGTCCGAAATGTAATAAGGGTTATATCAAGCATATCAAGACGAATAAATATGATTTCTATGCGTGTAGTGAAAAATGTGGATTTACCATAAATAGTGTTATTGCATCTAAAAAACTAAGTGAATCAAATATAAAACAGCTAATAAATAAAGGTAAAACAACAAAAATTAAAGGTTTTAAAGGGAAGAAAGGGACATTTGATACAGAATTAATGCTAGATAAAGATTACAAGACAGTTTTCAATTTTAATAAATAAAGCTATATTTATATATAGCGTTATTTATTTTATTATAGGAGGGGATTTATGATTAATAAATATATCAGATGGTGCACAATAGGGGTATTGTTATTAATTTTTACTCAGCTAATATGTGGAATAATATTTAATCTATTACATATAGACATCGTAAACAATGATATAAATAAAACAGGAGAATTGTTAAATAATATATCTGCGATGTTTATTACTTTTTTAGCAGCTCCTGTAATTGAAGAATTTATTTTTAGATACTTGTTATTTCGTAAAGATGCCGAATACCCTATAAATATTGTGACTGCAATTATAAGTTCTTTTGTATTTGGGTTAGTACATGGTAAAGATATGATACTAACAATACCTCTTATAATTAATGGGCTAATTTATTGTTTAGTCTATCATAAATCTAATAGTATTTTTGTATCTATCATCACACATAGTATTTTTAACATCTTTATATTCACTATACTACTTATCAATACAAGGTGATTGTTATGACAGAATACGAATTATCAGTAAAAAGGGATCAATAACGAAAGTACTTTACTAAATTTATAGACCACCAAAAATATATAAATTAAGAAGCTAGATTCTAAAAATAGGATCTAGCTTCTTTTATTTTGAGGAGAGATGTTATGAAAAAATATTCTAATGAAGAAATAGCAAAAATTTATTCAGTGAAAAATAGAAAGTTACCTGACGAACTGGTAAAACAGGCAAATAGCGTTAATATTATGGATTATATCGAGAAAAAAGGATTAATGGTCCAAAAATCTTCTAAGGGGACATTTCAGTTAGCCGAACATGATTCATTAAAAATAACACCATCTGAAAATGTATTTAACTGGTATAGTCGTGATGAAGGTGGTTATGGTGCTGTAGGATTTGCTAGGGTATACTTTGGTATGGATTTTAGAAGTGCTGTAAGAGATGTCATAGAAAATGCAGATGAAATGATAAAATCAGTTGATTATAGCAAATATAAACAGATAGAAGAACCATATAAGTATGATAGAAATCATATGGGAGATAATACATCAAAAGCAGAAGAATATTTAGTAGAACAGAGAGGAATAAATCCTGATTTAGTAGAAAAGCTACTAAATAAAGGTATAATCCGACAAACTGCTAAATATGAAAATGTTGCATTTATGTGGCATAAAAATGGTGAAATTATAGGTCACGAAGAAAGAGGTACAGGGGATAAAAGATTTATGAAAATTGCTTCAGGAGTACCTGAACATAGAGGTTTTTCAGTCACATTCGGTAAACCTGAAAATCTATTCGTATTTGAATCATCAATTGATGCATTATCATACGCATCAATCTATCAACCAATAAATTCTAGATTTATAAGCATGAATGGATTGAAAGAAAATACAATGTATCAGGCTATGAAAGATATTCACGATAATACAGGTAAATTACCAGAAAATGTCGTTCTATGTGTAGATAATGATAAAGCTGGTAATAGGTTTGTAAGTGAAAAATCAGCTTCAGTACAAATAGGTAATCAAGAGACGACAACATATAGTTCTCTGCCTCCAAGATTTGAAAAAAATAAAATAACCAATTCAAATATGGATATAGAAAGTTTCTTAGAGATTTTAGAACATGATAATAATACTAATATTATAATTAACAATACAGGTATTAAGCTGTACAGAAATGTTAAAGATGAGTATGTATTGAACTATAATGATCTGGACTATACCTTAGATGGCAAAGCGCATAGTAAAAAGAAGATTAAAGATGCTATGTCAGAAATCAAATTTGATATCAGTTATATTGAAACAACGAAAGATTGGAATGAAGTATTAAAGTATATAAAAGAAAATAATATTAAAGAGCTAAATAGACCTTTAGTACGAACAAGTGCACAAGATATAGATATTAATCCAGTAAAAAATAAAGCTGAAGAGATTGAAAGATGATAGAGATTATCATTTTTTCAGGATTTTTGATAGTCTGTATTTACTTTATTATAAAGAAATCGAGACACAAAAAAGCTAATAAAAGATTAGCTTCTTCTGGTCTATCTGCGATAGATCATATGACTGGCAAAGAATTTGAGAACTATTTAAAATCACTTTTTCATGAAATGGGATATAGATCGATAGTTACAAAGTCATCAAATGATTTTGGTGCTGATTTAGTGTTAAAAAGTGAAAAAGATATTATCGTAATTCAAGCTAAGAGATATAAAGGGAAAGTTGGAATTAAAGCAGTCCAAGAAGTATATTCAGCAAAAGGGTACTATAGGGCAGATGAGGCATTTGTATTTACAAACTCTTATTTTACGTCTAGTGCAAAGAAACTAGCTGAATCAATTGGAGTTAATTTATGTGACAGAGATAAGTTAAAGGAAATAAAAAAACTTACAAAATAGCTATTCATATATATAGCTATTTTGTAAGGCTTATAGTATTATATTAGTAGGAGAGGTACTATGGAAAAGATATATTGTGTATTTTGTAATAAGAAAGATACGTTTGATGTTTTTCAATTAAATATTAAGGCAGAATTGAAAGATATGTATACGATAGAATATCACCCTTGTTTAGCAAAAGGACATATTAACCACTCTGATATAGATAAAATCATTAGACTTTCAAATGGCAGAGGGACCGTTGCTTTTACTAAAAATAAAGAACTTATTTCCTATTTTTTAGATATTCTAGCAAAACAAGAACTTATATTTATTAAATCTGAAGAAAAAAGATTGACTGAATATAAAAAGACCATAAAGAGTATGAAAGAACATTATCTATAATTTTATATGTTAAATGTTATATGTTAAACTTTATTAAAATAGTTTAATAAAAGGTGAACATATGAATAAAAGTGATGCAAACATGAAAAAGTGGATAGAAGAAAATATTATTAGGGGTATGGATGCCCATAAGATAACAGGTCAATCAAGAACAGCTTTTGTATCTTCATGTAATAGAGGTATCATCAAGCCATTTGTAACGTTAAATCTTAATTCAGAATCCACAAAGCCCACACATCTGTATTTGAAAAGCGATTTGTTAGCTTATAAGGATCACCTGGAACAAAAAAAGAAAAAGTAAGGAGGAAAATAAAATGAATTATGAACAAGAAAATATATCAAATGGCGTTACAATCATAGACAATGAGCCGATTGAATATGATGGTGAGAACTTTGAAATCCCAGTATCTACAATCCAAGAAGATTTATAAAAACTAAGAGCTGCCTAAAATGATTTCAATCATTTTAGGCAGTTTTTTTATTTAATGGAGGAACAATTTTGAATAAAAATAAAAAAATAAAATTCTTATTTATACTATTTATAATAGTAGGTTTACTGATAAGTGCTACCCCTTATGTAATTAATAATTTTATAGAACCTTATCATATGAATCGAATTCATGAAGAAACACTCAATGTATCTAAAGAAACGATCAAAGAAAATAAAAAGAAAATCAATGCAATGCAGCAAGTGACAGATGATAGTAGATCATCGACTAATAATAATGGTACTGCCGACACAAACAATATAGGTCATAAAGAAAACACAGAGATTTATGATTCTATATCATATGACCCAAGTGCTATACAGTCATTAAGCAGAATTCCCAAATTTCAAGAAGTGAATATGAACTTTCTTGTTGGATATATTCAGATACCTGAAGTGAACCTGGAACTTCCTGTATTAGAAGGTTTAACAAATGAAAATCTAAATGTTGCAACTGGAACAATGAAACCAGGTCAAGAGATGGGGAAACGTAATTATGCGATTGCAGGACATCATATGCCGAATGAAAATTTACTGTTTTCACCATTATTGAAGGTAAAAAAAGGAAACTTAGTATATCTAACAGATAAGGATAGAACGTATGTTTACGAAGTTACTAAAACTGAAGTACTAGACGTTAATAGAGGAGATGTAGTTGAAGATGCAGAAGGAGATAAAATTATTACATTAATTACTTGTACTGATATACAAGGAACAGCACGTTGGATGGTTAGAGGAAAGTTAATTAAGAATATTAATAATTAGAAATTATTATAACTTTAATATATATATTAAAATTTCTCATAATATTAACGTGAGTGCTATGGTACGTTTAATAGAACAAGGATATAATTGAAAGGAGAAAAAATTGAGTTAAATCATAAGGAGTACGTCTAATGAATATAGAAAGAAAAACAGATTTGTGGGTTTGGGAATTAATTAAAGAAGCTAATCTTAATGGTGCACTAGAGCCCGAAAAAAGTTCTATTTTTGAAATTCAAAATGCTTTATCTTCTTCATCTAAAAGGCAGACAGGACATTCGGGAAAACCAGAATATATAGGGGTAGTTAATGATTTTATTGTTGTGATAGAGAATAAGGCTTCAACAGATCGACATGAATTTCGTAATGAAAATGATATATTAGACATGTCAGTACTAGGCACTGAAAACTTTGCAGTCAATGGTGCAGTATGGTATGCACAAAATCTTGCTAAAAAAACAAATTTTAAGAAAATATTTGGTGTTGGTGTATCAGGTAATGAAAAACACCATAAAATAACACCATATTTTATTGATGAAAGAGGAAGATATACGAAATTAGATGATGTTGAAACATTTATTCAATTTTCTCATGAAAATATACAAACTTATTATCTTCGAGAAGTTTTAAAAGTTGAAACCGATAAAGAAAAAGAGCTTTCTATGATACTGAAAGATGCTGCACAATTGCATGAATATTTAAGAACTTATGGTTCCATAGGTGACCAAGATAAACCAATAATTGTATCTGGGATACTTTTGGCTCTCAATGAAATTGAATATAAGAATTTTTCTATTGAGTCATTAACAGGTGATAAAGTAAAAACGGATGGCATGAAAATTTATGAAGCAATTGAATCAAGTTTAAAGAGATCAAGAGTTGCTCCTGCAACAAAATTAGATAAAATATTAAATCAATTTACAATTATAACTGATAATCGACAAATAAATGTTAAACATAATTCATTGGGAATGACCCCTCTAAAATATTATACAGAGTATTTATATAACAATATATATACTAATATTCGTTATGCAAAATCGAGTGAAGATATACTGGGACGTTTTTATGGAGAATTTATGTCATATTCAGGGGGAGATGGACAATCTTTAGGTATAGTTTTAACACCACGACATATTACAGATTTATTCTGTGAATTATTGGATTTAAAATATGATGACATCATATTAGATCCAACATGTGGTACAGGTGGATTTTTAGTTTCAGCAATGCATTACATGTTAGAGAATGCAAAAGAAGAAATAGAAGAAAAAGAATTAGAAGTTGTTTCAAGGAATATACGTCAAAATCAATTACATGGTATTGAATCTCAGTCAAGAATGTTTACGATAGCGACTACTAATATGATTTTAAGAGGAGACGGAAAATCTAATCTATTAAATGAAGATTTTTTAATACAAAATCCGTTTGAACTACAAAAAGAGCAATTTACAGTTGGTATGATTAATCCACCATATTCACAAGGAACTAAAGATGCACCAGAGCAATATGAAATTTCGTTTACAGAGCATTTATTAGATTCGATGGTGAAAAATGGACGTGTGGCAATTATTGTACCTCAATCTTCAATGACAGGTAAGACGAAGCATGAAAAAGAATTTAAAGAAAATATACTAAAGAAACATACTTTAGAAGGTGTTATAACCTTAAACAAAAACACTTTTTATGGTGTGGGAGTAAATCCATGTATTGCGGTATTTACGGCAGGTATACCTCATTCAAGAAATCATAGAGCAAAGTTCATCAATTTTGAGGATGATGGTTTTGTAGTACATAAACATATAGGCTTAGTAGAAACTGTTTCAGCAGTTGATAAAAAAGAAAATCTTTTAAATGTATGGTATAACCGTGTTGAGGCTACAACTGATTTTTGTGTCGAAACAACTGTAAGACATGATGATGAGTGGTTACACTCGTTTTATTATTTTAATGATACAATTCCTGCTGAAGAAGATTTTGAAAAAACTATCTCAGATTATCTTACATTTGAATTGGATATGGTTTTGCATAACCGAGAATATTTATTTACGGGAGAACATCCAAAAGTGATAAATGAAAAAGAAGAAATTATTGAAGAGATACGTAATGAAATGGAAATAAATAAGGGTGGGAACATTCATGATTAAAAATCGCGAATGGAAAGAGTTCGAATTAGCAGAAGTGTTTAATATGAGAAGAGGAGAAAGACAAACTGAAGTATCTAGGAAAAAAGGGAACATTCCCTATTATTCAGCTTCACAAACAAACAATGGTGTTACAGATTATGTATCTAATCCATCGTTTATAGAAAAAAACTGCATAGTAATATCTACATTTTGTCATGCTTTTTGGGCAGAAAATGAATTTTCTGCAAGTGATGAAATGACATTGATTAGTCATAAGAATTTAAATAGATACAATGCTTTAATAATTACGAAACTAATTACACAAAATGCGACAAAATATGGATTTAATAGAAAAGCATTTTCAAATAGATTAAAGTATCAAAAAATAATGCTTCCTGTAACAGATAGACAGGAAATAGATTGGAATACTTTAGAATCTGAAGGTAGAAATATTATATATACAAAAGAAAAAAGATTGATTGAATACTTGGGAAAAAGAATTGATAGTATTGAGGAATTACTATCTAATAAGTTAATAACATTAGAAAATGTACAGTGGAAAGAATTTAAAATTGAAGATTTATTTAAATGTCGAAGAGTAAAAGGAAAGTCTATAAAAAAATACAATAAAGGTAATATACCTTATGTATCCACTTCAGCAAGTAATAATGGTGTTATTGGTTTTATAGACGCTAATGACGAAGATATTAGTGAATCAAATACTTTAACAGTTAATCCAATCACTAATGCTGTATTCTATCAAACCTATGAGTATGTTGGACGAGGAAATGCTGGTTCATCCATAAATGAATTACATTCTAAATATTTAAATAAATATACTGGATTATTTATTGTAAAAATGCTTGAACACGCAACTTTATCAAAGACATCTTATGCGATTCAATTAAATGGAGATAGATTAAGAAAAGCTAAGCTAAAATTGCCAGTAAAAAATGATTTGACACCTGATTGGGATTTTATGGAGCAATATACAATGCAATTAGAATTAAAAAAAATAAAATATTTAAAATCTTATTTGTTAAATAAATGAACATGTGTAATTAGAGACTGAATATATAATTGAAAGAGGTGACTAAATGGTTGATAACAAATTTATTAAATGTAGCACATGTGAAGAAATAATAAATCTAAGGATACAAATGGGAGAATTTAAAACGCCATTTAATATAAATTGTCCTAAATGTGAGACACATATAAGTGGAGTAGTAAATTTTGATGATTTTAGAATTGATTTGGAAAATGCATCACTAGTTTCAGAATATGAAAACAAAAATAAATGGTGTATAGAATTATCTGCTGAATTTCCTACACGCAAATTTTATAAAAAAACTAGTGCGATTAATCTTACTCCCTATATACAATCTTCAATTCATTTTTCAGATTCTAATTCTGTTCCAAAGGCGATGAAATTTGCACTGTATAATAATAAGGGATATATGATTGAATTGTTAAAATTATATAATCTTTTCTGGAACAAAAAACATGACTATTTATTTACTAAGTTAGAACAATTTTGTAAAGAATATCAACCATATATGTATATTCAAAAAATTAATAATAGAACAGATGCAGCTATGGCTTTACATCAGTTGTTGATAACAACTACTGGTATAAGTTATATTCTCGGTAAAGATGAGTTAAAGAGATATTCAGATCTTGCTAGAGATATAATAGATACTAAAAATAAAGAAGCTATTAAAGAATATATTAATTATATAAAAGAAGATATTGATAAAATAGAAAAACAGGCTTTAAATATAATTAAAGAATTTGGTGATATTTATTACCAATTTATCCCCGTTGCATCTTTGCTTATTGATAATTCTTATGAGAATATTAATCAAGAAAATTATGGAATCACTACTGCAAATTACGAACAATTAACAAATTTGTATGCTAAAAGTTATGAATGGATATTAGATAATATTAACTTAATAATTGGATTAAATAATATTTATCATAGAGGAAATTTTAAAGATTGTATTCAAGATAAAAACTACCAGGAACATGTTGAAAAAATCAGAAGTAAGTATAAAAAAATGGAAATGTTCATTAATTTTGATGAACATTTTAGTCTTCCAATGGATAATATTGATAATATTCAAAGAAACGCAATTCAACATTTTAGTAAGTCTATTGACTATCGTAATCAAATTATCCACTTTGAAGACAATTATGGAGGTAGGACTCGGAATTTAAATATTTCATTAATGGATTTTGCTAAATTATGTATTGAGAATATAAAATTGATTCTATATATATTAGAAATTATATATACTTTTAGGAAAATGGAATTAGTAGAAAATAAAATATATGCAACTACAACAAAAGAGATTAATAAGTTTTTAAATAGTAAGGATCCTGTTAAATCTAATAAAATAGGTAGAAACACATTATGCCCATGTGGTAGCAATATTAAATATAAAAAATGTTGTGGTATAAAAAGTTAGCGTATTTCTATTTACACCTACGAAATGAAATTTAAAAAACTTATAAATCTATGATAGTATAATATTATACTATATTGAATTCAAAAATCACACTGATTATAAAAAAACTCGATAATTATAAATCAATTAGAGTATTAGTATATGAAAACTTAATCAAAGAATTCTTGGATGAATTGGAAAAGTACCATTTAGTAAAATTTAACGATTACATTATAGATATTCGTAGGTTTGCAGATATTAATGAATAATATATTAAAAGTCTTCTAAATAATTTTATTATGAAAGTTCAATAAACGACCGTTATTTATACAATCCAGGAATATAAAAATTTCTGGATATTTTTATATTCATTTTGTATAAAAACTTTGTATAATAATCTATGTATATTATTAAAAAAGTGTTTGAGTTTTTTTACATATCGTAGTCGATTTTAAGCACACTTTAAATGATTTCGTGATAGATAGTCTTTTAAAGACAAAATAAGGAGCGTATAAATATGGCCAAAATTGGATATGCAAGAGTAAGTACTAAGGATCAGTCGTTAGATCATCAGTTAGATGCATTGGAACAGTTCGGATGTGACCGAATATTTTCAGAGAAAGCCAGTGGTAGAAAAATAAATAGAACTGAGCTTGATAATTGTTTAGATTATATGAGAGAAGGAGATATGCTGGTAATCACGAAACTAGACAGACTAGGCAGAACAACCAAACAACTAATCGAACTAGCACAGTATCTAGAAAATGAAGGAATTGAATTATTTATAATAGATAATAATATTAATACCAAAGATGCGATGGGCAAAATGTTTTTTACTATGATGTCAGCTTTTGCAGAATTAGAAGCAAATCTACTAAGTGAAAGGACAAAAAAAGGTTTAGCAGCTGCAAGATCAAGAGGGCGATTGGGCGGCCGACCATCTATTTCGGAAGAGAAAAAAGATTTAATTATAAGATTATATAATAGTAAAGACTATACTGGGGAAGAAATAGCAAGAATGGCTGGTGTGAGTAGAGGCACAATTTATAATATTATAAAAGAAATGAAACACAATGATAAGTAGGAAAGGACAATGTATGAATGAAATAATTGTTAAATGTAAATATCTAAACAAAATTCCTTTACAATTAATAGAAAAAGTTCAACCAAGGGAACTTAGTAGTCAAGATCTCGCATTTATCCAGCTGATTGATTCTTATGCTTCACATTATAAATGTATAGAAGTGTTAATCAAAAATAACACTTATAGTTCAATTAGTATTATTACTAGAGTTTTATTTGAACATTATATATATATTAAATATCTACTAGAAGCTGATACAGAAACAAGAGCAAAAAAATTTTTATTTCATGCTCGATATGAGCGTGGAAAGATATATGAGAATATCTATCTTGATAATGATAGAGGCAGTGAAATAAGGAAAGAATTTAATTTAGATTACGAAAAAATACAAAAATTTGTTAAAGAAACAAACTACATGCAAGAAAAAGAAGAATTTATTATTGAATACAAAAAAATACTACAAAATAAAAGGAACTGGTATAATCATAACGGTAATATAAATAATTTTGCTAAACTATGTGAATACCTAAACGAATCAATATTATATGAAATTCTTTATCAGTCATGGTCTTTAGACGTTCATGTTAGAGGTAATAAGAACTTTAATCTTACAAATATTGACTCCAATAACGCATATTTAGAATTAATAGAATATGATCCAATAGAAACAGATTTAATAATTAAATCTGTACAAAGGTTAACTATAGATATAGTAAGGATGATATATTTAAAATATAAAATGAAAAATGAACTCGCATTATTTAATATAAATCTTAAATATAAAGCTGATGATATAATTAAAAAAAGAAAATGAATAATTCTAACATTATATAAAAATATGTTAGAATTGTATTAACGAATATAACAAATATCATCATGACATCAGAAAACCCCACGTTGGCCGACGTGGGGTTTTGTCTATCCTTTTATCTTAACATAGATGTAGTTTACTGCTAGACCTGTGATAATAAGACAAATCAGTACTGTTAAAACGGATATAACAACTTCAAGCATGACACCAGCACCTCCTTTCCATATGAAAAGTATGGTGCTATACATTAAATTATAAAATTATTAGAATTTTTATTAATATAAATAGAAAGATTATTTAAGTTATAATTCTAAAGTAGATTTTAAGACATTTAACTTACTACGGTCCACAAAAATCAATTTCGAGGCGTTAAAATCGCTTTCTCAGCATTGAAAATGCTTGAAAATAGCGAACGTATGTTCTATAATTAGGCGAAAGAGGTGGTTTATGATGATTAGCCATAAAGACATTATGGAAAAATACGAATGTGTAATAATTGATGAAATAACATTTGAGATTCTAAAAGATTTATATCATGAACGTAAATTTGGACTAGAGGATCTTCAGACTAAGAAGGGACATATCGTAAATATGCTATGCAATTTTGATATATCAGACGAACAAGTTTTAGCTGAAGCTACGATGGTTCCTGTAGGAACTTTATTTGAATCAGATGGATTTGATAGTTCAGATATATCATACTGTATCGTATATAAAGCAGGTGAATCACTTGAAAGCCCATAATCTAAATCCACTGCATCCAAAAGTCCCGGTTGAGTTAGAGACAGTGACAAATTATAAAGAGATACCAAGAGAATATTTATCCAGGAACATTCCAGAAGGTCGAAAAATGATAAAATGGGCCCCATTTGCAACGATGCCACAACAATTCGAAGACATAAGAAAACAAATTGAACAACAAACTAAAGAGTTTATGCCTGATTTATCTCAGGAACAAATAGACGATATCAACAATAAACTAAATCATTACAGTAATAAGCCATCAGCATGTTTTATATATTACTATGAAGATGAAAAAATTCATTTACTTCAGACAGTTATAAATAAATTAGATGAATATAATATGAGGGTAAATGTCTTTCTAGTCGTGCAGCAAGAGTTTAAAGATTTAGAATTTAATAAGATTATAGAGATTATATAAATTTGGTTATTAAGTCGAATTTTTAAATCTATAAGTCAATGAAAGATATGATACGACAAATATCGGCTGCTATCGGAACTGCAATATTTATTACGATAATGAATTTGTCAGTACAATCGGGATTTCAAATGAATATTACTTATATAAGTATGTTCTTATTTTCATTATTTGGATTAGTTTTATCTTTACGCTATCCTCAAAGTGAAAATCAGTCTAATGGATTTCTGGTGCACTAAGTATATTCTAGTATGTTAATTATATTAGTTTTAGGAGGCAATAGACTGCATAAACATATTGTAAATGGATACGTAGCAAAAGACATTCTTAAAAGTAGTTTACTGAAAGTGAAAAATGAAAGGGCGATGGTTCAGCAATTTAAAGAAGGATTCAACCTATCTCCGAGTATGATGAAAATCGCAGTATACTTTGAATTAATCGGTTCAATCTTCTAGATGTTATCAGTATTTAATAAAAAGTTTTCAAAAATCGGCGCAATGTATAACCACTTAAAAGTAGGTCATGGAGTAAAATCATTAAGTGCTACAAGCAAGTACTTTGGTTTAAACATAATTACATTATTTGGATCATTTGAAAATAATGTTTGTCGTTGTATATTTAAAGGTTGCAATAAAAATAAAAAAATTGAATAATACTACTTCTAATAAGTATTAATATGATTATAAAGTATAATTGTAACAGTATATAAAAATATGTCATGATTATATTAGTGAGTATAACAATATTATCATGACATCAGAACCCTCCACGTTGAAAAACGTGGAGGGTGTCTACTTATTGTATCAATTACCTAACTTTACAGTTTTTTCAATATAATCTAATAGGAGTGATATGAATTCATTGCCGGTTAATGTGCTTAGTCCACCAGTAGCGCAAGCAATTTCATCGAATGTTGTAACGTGATCGGTTCGAATTCCAGAACCATGAATCAACACAGGTACAGCTTCTCCACTATGTTCTCTTCTAGCACAAGGTGTTGAATGGTCTGCTGCTAATGCAATATACACTTGTTCTCGTGTTTTCTTGTGTATATCATGTACTAATGTATCAAAAAGTTCAATTGCTTTTGCTTTTTGATGTGGTTGATTATCATGCCCTTGTATATCTGGTGCTTTTATATGTACATATACAACATCATTTTCTTTTAATGCATCGATTGCTAGTTGTGCCTTTTCTTTTATATTCGTATCCATATTCCCTGTCAATGACGACTTTGTAATAGGTGTCAGTCCAGACATTCGCCCAATGCCAAGTACAGTGCTCTCACCAGCGATAATAGCCCCTTTAAAATTTAATTGTTCGGTAAAAGGTTTCAGGTTTGTCATCTTACCTGCACCTCTTGTAATAATAAAGTTTGCTGGTAATAAATTATTATTTTGTCTTTCTATATTTACTGGATGTACCTTTAATGTTTGATAAATTTTCTCTAGCAAAATGTTTAAAATTCTTGCCGTTTTCATTGCTTCTTTAGAGTTATCTAGTGGTTTTGCTTCGTGAAATGGATGACCATCATTTGGTGCATGAGGATCTGTATCACTGACTTGCTCACTTAAACCTTCACCTCTTAAAATGAGCACAGCACGATGTTCTGTTGCTGCTTTAAATAAAACGGTAACATCTTCAATATGCATGTTATGAATGGCTTGCTCTAAAAGTTTAGTACCTTCACGAATACGTCCTGCGCGTCTATCTAATATAACATTATTGTCTATACGTGTAGAAAAATTACATCGAAATGCGATATCACCTTCTTGTAGGTCCATGCCTTCTCCGGCAGCTTCAATCGGACCTCTACCAGGATATACTGATGGATGGTTTCCAAATAAAACTAAATGCCCCATATCTGTACCTACTGGAATACCTGGACCTATCGGATACATCATGCCTGTGACGCCTTCTTTTGCGAGTTGATCAAGGTAAGGTGTTTTTGCAAATTGTAATGGTGTTTTGTTTTGTAATGCATTGATTGGACGGTCACCAAGTCCATCGGCGATTGCGATTAATAATTTATTAGCCATGTAATGTCACTCCTTAAATAACAATATTTAACCAACCAAAATATATGATAGATATCATGATTGAACCTACTGTACAACCAATCAATCCGTATTTTAATTCATCTAATACTGAAAAATAACCAGTACCAAAATATAATGTATTGACTTTAGAATGTGGTGGTAATGTGATTGTATAAGCAATACCGTATGAACATGCTAATGCGATTGGAACAGGGTTCATACCAAGTTGTGTTGTTAATGTAATAATTGAAGGAATTAATATTGTTGTTCTTACTGTTTTACTTGTAAAGATTAAATGACTAAAAACAGTAATGAATATAAGAATGACTGCAACAAGTGCATGGTTAAATTGATCTAAATGCATTGCTTTTACTAAATGATTAATTAAATAACTTGCACCTTCAGAATCATTTAATGCATTACCAACGGCATACGCACCTGCAGAGAAAATCATTAAATCCCATTTAATATTTGCTTCTTTCCATTTTAGGACACCAATGCGGGGTAAGAAACATAATAGCATGGCAAGGACTGCAGTTTGTTCAGTAGTGATTTCAAAGCCAAACCATTGCTTTTGATAATCCCCAGTACCCCATAAAATTAATGTAATAAAAAAGATGAATGCAGCTTTCTTTTCTTCTATACTCATTGAACCGAGTGTTTCTAGTTGTTTCTTGAAAATATCTCTAATTTTATCTGCTTTTTCACCACTAGGTAATTCTGATTCAAAGTTATACAATTTAAGACCAATTAAAAACATAATGATTGCTGAAAATACTGCTTGTGGTAATGAACCTAACAACCAATCCATATACCCTAATTTTGCATGTGTTTGTTGATTGATAAAACCAATGGCAATTACTTGAGCAGAAGTTGCGGTTAAAACCATTGTTGTAGAAAGTGCATTATTAACAACGCCCTGAAGCATCATAAATTTACCAAACTTACTTTCTCCAGGTGTAGCATTATATACTTCAAGCAATACAAGTAATATTGGAACAAGTAAAGATGCACGTGCAGTTGTTGATGGTACGAAGAACGCTAATATAAAGTTAATGATGATTAATACTGCTAAAGTGTTTCTAGGCGTTTTCCCATATTTCGTAATCAATTTTAAAGCAATACGTTTACCAAGATTTGTTTCACTCATCGCGGAAGTCAATACAAATGCAGCAATCATCAACCAAATAATATCAAATCCTAAAGTACCAAAAGCGACTTCTTGATCTTCTACAGCACCTGTTAAAGGGAGTAATAAGATAGCGATAATAGAGGTTAAATAAATAGGAATAGGTTTTGAAATCCACATGATTAGCGAGAATACGAATATCGCTAAACTTTTTTGTGCTTGTGGTGACATACCTTGTGGTGTAGGCATAAAGAATAAAAGGATAAGTGCAATAACGGCAATAATTAAACCTATTTTTTCATTTTTGCTCATTTTTTTGTCATTCATAATTGTCCGTCCTTTCTATTTGTTATCGATAACTTACTTAAAGCGTAATATAATAGCATATATAGAGCAATTCAACTTAAAATCAAAGATATTCCAAATTGGAATAATAATTGAGGTGATGTTTCGTATGCAAATTAATAAGTTAAGAAGTTTCATAAAAGTAGCAGAGCATCATAACTTTTCTCAAGCTGCAGAAAGTTTATTTTTAAATCAATCTACAATTTCAAAGCATGTGGATTATGTTGAAAAACATGTAAATAAACAGCTGTTTGAAAGAAAACAAAAGGGCACCGAACTGACGGATGAGGGGGAACTATTTTATAAATATGCAAAAGAAATTGTTATTTTGTATGATCAAGCAATCGAAACACTAGGTCAAAAAGAAGCACAACAAACTACAAAAGTTGTTATTGGGGCAACCCCTTTGTATGGAGAAAGATTATTACCAAAGTTAATCAATGATATTTATCAAAGAAATAATAAACTAAAGATTAAATTAATTATAGGCAGCTCAAGTGAAATTATGAGCAAGTTATCAGCAGATCAAATTGATATTGCTTTTGTATCTAACTACATCAAGATAGATGCCCACTATTTTATAAAAAAAGTCATATATAAAGATCAATTACAACTCGTGGCGCCAAAAGCATATTGGCCACAATCACCTGTTGCATTAAATGAGTTAAAGAAAGAAACATTTATTATAAAATCAGAGCACTCATCTTTATATCACTTTATTTTAAAAGAACTAAAACAAATTCAAAGCACTTTTGAATTTGAAGATATACTAGAAATAGGGTCCCAAAAAAGTATTTTAGAAAGTGTTAAATATGGACAAGGTGTGTCGATAGTTTCGGAGTTACTGATAGAAACACTAGATAGCATAGTAGTTTTTGAATTAGACAAAATTTCTTTATCTAGACAAGTTCTGTGTGTATATAAAAAGTCAAGAAGTAATCAATTATCTCATATAACAAAATCTTTTAACTTCGTTATATGAGATAATTCTTAGTTAAAAAACGTAGAAGATCTTTATTGAAATAGTTTAAGAAAATAGTTATATAGTTAGAAGTCTTAAATATTTCAAATTATGGAACAAACACTAGCGTGTTTGGAATTGTGCAGATTTATCATTCTACAATCTATCAGAACAGTATCACTGTCAGCTGAAGCAGACGTTCTACTAACAGAAGATTGCAAGGGATCACTCCGTTCAACAAGTTGCCCTTGCAATCTTCTGCTGTTCTGCAGTGATTGTCTAATGAAATCTAAATCTGCACAATCTTAACTGATTGAGTAACGATTGATGAATCAATCGTTGTAAAGGCATTGAAGGAACTTATCTGAAGATAAGTTCCTTTTTAATTAAGGTTTTTTCAAACACTCACGTGCTTTTACCGAATTTATATAATTTTTAACTACTTAGACTAGCACCGAAGCTTCACTACCAGTTAAAGATCCAACTGGTGTTCAACTAGAAAAAGTAATACAAGGGTAAACGCTGCAATTCCACTACGTTCCATTGCCCTTGTATTATTTTTCGGTCAGTGCTATTTCTAATCCGTAAAAATTAAATACATAAATTCAAAAGCACAAGTTCGTGTATTTGAAAAAAAGGAGTAGATTAGTATGAATTTTGACAAAACAAATTATATTTATGAGATTAAGGATGTGAAACAGTATTACAGAAAAACACGTGATGAACGCATTAAAGTGAAAAGTCCTGACAATGTGGCAGACTTCTGTAAAAAGTTGATTGGCAACTCAGTAAGAGAAAAGTTTTTGTTAGTAGGTTTAAATACAAAAAACGAAATTACTTTTGTCTATACAGTATTTATCGGAACAATAAATATGTCGCCTATACATCCAAGAGAAGTTTTCCAGGTAGCAATTTTAAATTCATGTGCAAGTATTATTTTAGCACATTGTCATCCATCTGATGACCCAACACCAAGCAGTGAAGATAGAGAGGCAACCAAACGTTTTGAAGAATGTGGAGAACTATTAGGAATACCTGTATTAGACCATATTATTGTTACAGAAAGTAGTTATTTTAGTTTTAGAGAAAACAATCTATTTTAGCATAAAACATAAAGAATATAATATAAAACATATTATATTCTTTATGCAAAATTAAAAAAGGTGGGGTATATAATGGGATTAGATATGTATATTGTAAAAGAAGAAGATGGCAGATTAGATGAAATAGCATATTTTAGAAAGTTCAATGCATTACATGGTTATTTTGATGAAAGATATTATCTAGGTAATCCTGGCAGAGTTAAACTTGATAATTATATGGTAGAAGATGTATACGATAGATTGATAAAAATAATAGAGGTACCTGAAAAAGCTAGTAATTTGTTACCAACTTACATGGGACCATTTTTTGGTGGTTATGATTATGATGATATATATTATCATTATATAGCAGAAGCATTTGAGACATTTCATAAATTAAAACAGATAGATGTTGATAAGGAAAACTACTATTATATGGCAGATTATTAAAGTAAGCCGACAAAGCCCAGGGGGCTTCTGTCGGCTTACAGTGCAAGGAACAAACACTAGCGTGTTTGGAATTGTGCAGATTTATCATTCTACAATCTAGCAGAACAGTATCACTGTCAGCTAAAGCAGACGTTCTACTAACAGAAGATTGCAAGGGATCACTCCGTTCAACAAGTTGCCCTTGCAATCTTCTGCTGTTCTGCAGTGATTGTCTAATGAAATCTAAATCTGCACAATCTTAACTGATTGAGTAACGATTGATGAATCAATCGTTGTAAAGGCATTGAAGGAACTTATCTGAAGATAAGTTCCTTTTTAATTAAGGTTTTTTCAAACACTCACGTGCTTTTACCGAATTTATATAATTTTTAACTACTTAGACTAGCACCGAAGTTTCACTACCAGTTAAAGATCCAACTGGTGTTCAACTAGAAAAAGTAATACAAGGGTAAACGCTGCAATTCCGCTACGCTCCATTGCCCTTGTATTATTTTTCAGTCAATGCTATTTCTAATCCGTAAAAATTAAATACATAAATTCAAAAGCACAAGTTCGTGTATTTGAAAAAAGGAGAGATTAGTGATGTTTGAATTGAAAGCTACAGAGAGTATCGCAAAACCCGAATTAACAGAGTTTCAACAGAAATTTGTACAGTATTTGTTAAAATACAAGTTAAATAATGCAGTAGAAAAAGGTAAATCGCACTTTGTATTATTTTCAACAACTTCTCTTAATATCGAAAATACAGTTACGTGGGATTTTGGTAAAGGATTCTTTGCTGATGGATACTTAAACGAAAACACAAAGCGTTTTGGTGAATCATTAAAATCTAAACCAATATATGTACCCAATTTAATTGCGATATTGCGTCACGATTTGGAGCCATTAGGATATAAGGTGATATGGAAAGATACCTGGATATATAACATAGGTGAAATTATCGTGAGTTGGGAGGTATTCAATGAAAGTTAGTTCTGAATTTGGTAAGTCTATTATCGATAATTATAAAGAGCCATCTCGAAATGTATCTCATCAAGACAGATATTATTATTTAGATGAAAAAGAATATGTAGCTATTGATAACCGTTCAGGAGAATGTTTTGTAGAAGTGTTTTCTAGTGAAATACAAGCACTAGCTTATACACATACGGATTATAGCTATGAAACAATTGAAAGTGCCTATGAACAGATAGGAGTTAAAACATATAAAAATTTAATTAATGCGTGTGCAGTCATTGAAAATTATTGACTGCATCACGCCACTAATATAAGAAAAGCGTTTATATTAGTGGCGTGATAAGTGCATGGAATAAATCTCGCATAAGCTCACTCGATTTATTGATTAAATTAAAGATTAAAACACAAATTGCATTTATATATTTATATAATTTTTTAGTTTTCAGACTAACAATAAAGTTTCACTATCAGCTGAAGCTAATGTTCAACTAGCCTAATGATGCAAGGGATCACTACGTTCAACAAGTTGCCCTTGCATCATCAGTACCTTACTGTTATTTCTGAACTATAAAAATTAATAACATAAATATATAACTGCACAAGTTCGTGTATTTGAAAAAAGGAGCGTACCACAATGACAAAAATTAGTTTAAAGAATTTAAGAAAAGAGATACCCCAAGAGATGATTCCAGGAAATTTTGTGAGAGGGAAAGAAATCGTGTTCACTTATCTGATAGTTAGTGAAATTGAAGGTGAATACTATGTATATACTTATGAGAAAGGACAAGGATATACGCATAAATCATGTACACCTCCGTTTGAAACATTAAAAGACGCTTTAGTTGAATATCAGATGAAGGAGCTTCAGCTTAAAGGATGGTAGTGTATTGTTATGAAGTAAATAATATAGATAGATATCCCTTATCTATTGACTGGATGTGAAAAAATGAGATTAATTTTTTTTGGAATAATGATGGTTCTAAGTATATTAGCATTTATAACGATTGGTCCTTCAGGTGTTCTAGGTATATTAATAATAGGTGTGATGGTTATATTATTGCCAGGTGTCATCGTAGCTGCATTAAGATTGATATGGTTATTGTTTTCAGGATGCTTAGTGTGGATCGTAGTATTTATTATATTCATTGTACTTTTACGCACATTTATGATGTTTTAAAATATGTTTTATGTTTAATAAATTATGTTTTATATTTTATGCTTTATGCTATAATAAAATCAAGTAACTATAAGGAGTGATAGTATTGGGTAAAGTAATTAGCATCAATAACTTTAAAGGTGGTGTCAGTAAGACTTCAACAGCATGTTTACTCGCTTATGTCTTATCTGAAAAAAGAAATAAAAAAGTATTAGTCGTTGATTTTGATCCCCAGGCAGATGCAACAGAACTTCTACTTAGAACATTCAGAAAAGATATGTTAGAGGATGTTGCTGGTTTAGAGAAATTATCTATTTATAAAGGTATCACTGAAACAAATAGAAAAGCAATCACTATTAAATTGAGTGATAATATGGATCTGATTCCAGCAGATTTTAACCTGGTAGGCTTACCATATCATTTAATTCAGCTAGATAGCTATCAGAAGGTAAAAATTCTAGATGAATTTTTAAAAGGTGTTAGAAAAGAGTATGATTTAATCATTATCGATACACCACCAACAATTTCAGATTTTAGCAATAATGCTATTTACGCATGTGACTATTCATTAATTGTGATGCAGACACACAGAAGATCGTTCAGAGCGGTTGATAAGTTTGCAGAGCACTTAGTAAAATTCAGAGATGCTTATAAAAATAAATTTGAAATTCTAGGAATTGTACCTGTTATGTTCTCAAAGCAGACAAAAACAGATATGACGACATTAGAAGACGCGACTGCTACATATAAGGAACATGTTTTTGAACATATCATCAAACATATGGAACGCGTGAAGTACTGGGATGAATATGGCATTACTGAAGAAGATCACTGGGACAGAAAGACGATTCAAGAATATGAGAATCTTACAGACGAATTCTTAGAACGTTTAGAAAAAATGGAGGCCAAATAATATGAGTTTATTAGATGATTTAAAGAATAACAAGGAACATTTAAGAGAGAATCCACTCGCAAACAGAGAGATGCAGATAAAAAAGATTGCAGCTACTTCTATTAAAGTAACTGGAGATACACATGCAAAACTTACGGCATTAGATCAAATCTATGTAGATATGAATAAAGCAGAGCTTGTAGATTTCGCATTATCGAAGCTTGCAGACAAGCTAAAAGGTGAAGATAAGGAAACATACGAAAAAGTTTATGAAAACAGCATAGACCAGAAGATAGATTCAGCTCGTAGAAAAGGCTTATTCTAGAGGGTTTCAAAGAATATAAACATAAAATATTATTTATGTTTTATGTTTTATGCTAATAAAAATTAACGTTTTACAACGCTTGTATATTTGTGTATTCTAAATATAAGCAATATAACAACTTCATAGCGATTGAAACAATTTTCTTCTTATAGCTTCTTGGGCCTGGGAATCCAGGAAGAAATCTAAAGTTTGCTTGGTAACCAAACTTTAGACCATAAGAAAAAGAGAGGATTTTGGGAATCCTCTCTTTATCGAAAATAGTGTTCAATAGTCAGCCTGCCCAAAAACAAAAAACAAGCAAACTATTTATAATTAATTTTGTTAACTTTATTATATAATTGTTTGGGCAGACTGACAAGATGTTTGCACAAATTTTATAGGGATTAGTGTATTTTCTTTGACCTACCCTGATTTATGCTACCGTCTTTTCCTCTGGAATATTGATCATATGTTTCTTTCATGACAATATTCGAGGAAAGGATAGGTAGCTTTTTATGTATGTAGAAAAACTGAATATGCTAGAGATCTTTGAGAAGATGACGAATGGGGGACTATCTGTAAAGCGTCCTAAAGGGTCAAAGTTCGCATTCAGTGAACCTGTTTCTGTCTTCAGACCTGGAAAAGTGATTGGTATCAATACAAAGTCCGGTCTGAAAGGGGCAAAAGGCTTAATCATCGGCTCAGTAGAGGCATTAGTAGATAATCATAAGACGTTTACTCATATTACGCCAAATGTATTTCGTTCAGCGAAATATATTGGTGATGATAAGGTAATAGGTCATAGAGAAGATAACTTAAAACAGATAAATGCATTTGTAATTGATATTGATGGGATTGATAAAAACAAGGTAAAACGTACGGATATCGTATTCAGAGGGATGGAAGCAGGTTTACAGCCAACAATCATTCTAGATACGCCTAACGGTTACCAGGTACAGTATTATCTTAAAAACCCAATCTTTATTAAAAAGAATGATAATAAAGCAGTAAAGATGGCAAAGAGAATCAGCATGAACCTCAGAGAACACTACAGACAGGTGTTTGAAGAAGTTGACATGGCATGTAATCACTTTGGATTCTTCAGATGCCCAAAAGAGGAAAATATTTTGTCATACAGCCCGAACTCAATTCATTCATTAGACCAATTTATTGAGTTCTCTATGGAGTTTGAAAAATTAAATATCGAGAGTAGAAAATTGACTAAAGATACAGCAAAGGTCTATGATTTCACATCTCTAAGAAGCATTCATGAACCATGGTTCCACATGCTTATTAACTGTACCCACATTAAGGGTAGTAACGGACAAATCGGACGTGACAATGCAATATTTACTATGAGCCTTCAACTCTATGCTGGAAAAGTTGAAAAAGAGGAGGCTCTGTTAATGATGCAGAAATTTAACAGTAATCTTGAAGAACCATTAGACGAAAATATTGTTGTACAGAAAGTAAACAGCGCTTATTCAGGGCAATATAAAGGTGCTAAAAAGCAATTTATTGACCTATTATTGTATACTTGGTGCGAAATTACAGACAATGACAAGAACAATTACTTCTTCAGACACCATGCAAAACCAAGAGAAGAGCGTGAAAGATCCCATTGGTATGAGTGGGAAGGGGATATGATTCGTTTTATCAATGAGAATGCGGAAAAAGGTAAGGTTGTAATGCGTCCTAAAGAGGTTATAAGTGCGTTAAACATACCAAGATCAACGTATTATGATGTCCTGAAGCTAACTAAAACAGTATTAATAGGCAAAGAAGGAAGTAAGGTTGTACTTGCAACAAAAGCATCCCTATACAACTATATTCAGACATTAATCGAACAGAATAAGAACCTGAAGGCTCAATATCGTATGTATTTAACAAAGGTGATGCCTTATTTAAACCTGCAAGAAAAAGAACAGATCATCAGACATTTTACAATCGCCAGTGATGGGTTGAAACACGATGAAATCAACGATTTAGGTGTAAAATTAGAATAAAATACATTTTGTCCGTTGTCCCTTACATAAATATATATTTATATAGACTTGTGTAGTTATATATTATGAAATATATATAAATATTTTCGACTTTATACGAACATTTGTTTGTACGAACATACGTTTGTGTTTTGGGAGCATTTATGTTAATATTGTTAATGTAAAGAAAATAGTTGTATTCCCAGTATATTCTAGTATCATAGTTACCATAAAAAACTTTTTAGAATAAAATTATACATTATGCTATTCATATATATAGCTTATTGGTATAATAGTATTATAACTGATGGAGGAAATGTCCATGAAAAAGAGTGTTATTGGTGGTCTATTAGGATTGTCATTAATATTAACTGCATGTGGATCTAATCAGGAAGGTGATGCTGCATTGAAGGGTAAAACTTTTGAAGCAACACAAGGAGGAGATAATGAATATCTCTTAACTTTCAGAGATGATGGTACATTGCAGGTAAAAGAGAACGGTAACTTAGGTAGAACAGATGAAGGTGAATACAAGGTTTCTGAGGAGAAATCAAAAGATGGTTATTACCATGTTACTTTTGATAAATTAAAAGCAGGATATGTAGATCAGACACCTGATGCAGGATATTGGGCTTTAGATAAGGATAAAGAAGGAAATCTAGTTTTAAGATCAGTTAATACTTATTGCAAAGATGTAACTGATAAAAGTGATGATGATTGTGTAAACTATTTACCGTCAAAAGAAAAGGTAGAATATGATGAATTAGATGATTCAGAAGATGTGTATTTAAAAGAAAAATAAGTTGTGTTATATAAATTTAATTTTATATAAATTTTTTAATTGTGGAAAAACTTTGGTGTATTATGTTGACTTAAAGATAAATGTAACTTATTATCGAATATAACAAAACCTGTTTTTTGACAATTAAAAAGGGGACGGACGGATAAGTGCTCCAACACTTATCTATCCTGATCACCAACAGCTACTGGAAATAGCTATTGGCTTATCCCCTCTAAATCCTGTGCTACAAATATATAGATACCAGCTATATATTTGTTATGCACAGTATCTCAATAATAAACTATAACTGTGTTTTATTCAATACAGTAAATCTGTATTGTATGACGTTCTGTCTACAATTATAGAGTTATAAACCTTACTTCTTTCTTTACGTTGTTAATAAGAAATAGAGGGGAGGGGTTATTAGTTTATGATAAAGATGAATTTAGAGGATAGAGGACTTGCTGATAGCTGAAAATAGCTGTTGGTGGGTCCTCTTTTTTAGTTGTCAAACCAGGCAGCGTTATTCCCATACAGTCAATTAATCATTCCCAAAGTGATTAATAAAAAGGAGTTGTTGATTATGAAAACAGCAAATATTAATACAAGAAAATTTAGATTGATGTATAACTTTAATCATATTGTCGATATTACAGAATTAGAAGAAAACGGTTATATGTTCAGAACTTTTAGTAATGAGGATTATGTAAACGTTGGAAATGGTATTGTGATTAGAAGACATAGAGATAACAACAACTTTTTAAATAATACTGTAAGAATGTTACCACTCGCTGAGTTACTCAGTCAGATCAAGACAGTAAGAAATTTACAAGGTCAGATTATTTATAAGAGACCGAATCGTGATAGACATATTAGAAAAGTGAACTATGTAAGAAAAGATAGATTGAAAATTCATAAGAATCAATTCTAGCAGATTGATTTGTGAATACTTTCAATGTGATGTAGACACAATATAGTACTTTGACAACTAAATAACATGACTCTGTGTTCATTCTTTAACTTCTAAGGATGATGAGCTGGAAACAGCCACATAAAAGCGAAAATGCTAGTGTAGAAGAAGGTCTATAAATTTAGTTACTCATTAGGGTAACAGTTATCGTTTATCTAAAAAGCGTTCATCCTCATATTAGTTTGCCAGGATCTGAAAAGGGAGCAAATCTCGTCATTGCGATAATCAAAAGTAGCGATGTTGATATGTAAGGTTTAGAATTCAAAGCCATAAATTCTATAGAACAGACCTAATAAAGTAAAATAATTTTTTATCATAATGAGACTTATAAGTGTTCACAAATCAATCTGCTAGAAATAACAATAAAAAATCTAAGGGAAAGGAAATGATAATCATGAAAGACATGTATTTAGAAGATATATCTGAAATTAAAAATGCTGTATCAACTTTACTAGATAGATTTGATAATTTATATATTCTTGAAAATGAAACAAATGTAGCGATAGAACTATTAGAAAGATTGAAGTTTAATACATTATCATTAGACGATGTATCAATTACTACAGTAATGTCATTATTTGAAGCTGCAATTAAATATGGATGTGCAGAAAATAAAGGGAACAAATTTAAGTATTTGAATAAAGTGTATTATGGTGAGTTGTCATTAACTTTTTCAGTGACAACAAGTTATATTGTTGTATTAAATGATATAGCTGTTTTAGAGAATGAAATACCTGGTATCAGTGAAGAAATAAAGGAGGATATCAAAGATTATATGGTTGATCATGTAAATAATGCTGGTTTCTTGATACAAAAAGATAGAGATATCATATGTTGTACTGATTATGATATTGATTTGAGTTGTGGGACAAAGTGTAAGGCGACAGATAATACTTATCGTTTTATTAGAGGATTAACGAAGATGCCTGATTCAGAATTATTGTTTAATCTTTTTACGAGTAAGATTATTGTTTATGACATGTTAAATGACAAAATACTAAATGCTAAAAGTAATAATGATTACAGGTTGAGTTATGCATGATAATCATTATAGTGCTTATATTAATCATATTTTACTTGCTATATAAAAATTATCGTCTTCAGGAAAAACTTTTAACGTGTCGATATGAATTAGAAAGAACAATGAATATTATAGATAAAGCAGTAAAAAAGGGATTTAAAATCAATTAATGATTTTAAATCCCTTTTTTTATTAGGAGGTGAATATATGGTATGAAGCTAAATGGAGTTGCAAATATTGATTTGCAAGAACGATTCCAGAGTATAAGGTCAAACAAGATGTTTACTGAAAAAATGGCTGTTAGTATGACTACATGGAATCGTTTTGAAATTGTGATGGTCTGTAGTAGAAGTAGAAAAGATATACATATCGTTGTAGATCAGATGTATAAGAGACATACGTGTCAGCGCAGCGACTATGCGAATTATTTATGGAATACAAGTGGATTTAATAATAAGAAGAAATTATAAATAATAGAAATGGGAGGTGCAGTAAATGAATATCAATAAAGCGAAGTTCATTGATGAAAATACTACATTTTATTTTGATCCACCTTTAGAACGAAGAATGAGACAACTAAATATATCAGATAATGAAGATATTAATAAAATTATAACGCTTTGTCCTCGTTTATATATCAATCATTTAACATTTGACTTGAAGATAAAATCAAGATCAAGTCATTTTGAAATTAAAGTTACTTCTTTAAAAACACAAAAAGAGTGTCTAAGTGCAAATAAGGTTAAAATTATTACGCCTTATCCAAATAAAAGATATTTATGTGTTGGAACATTAATTAATCGTAAAGTAAAAGAAGGTATATCATTTGTACCAGATGATGAAGATTTTTCACCATATGATGACTTTATTAATAGAATTAACTGCAAAGAATTTAATGTTATAGAAAGAAGCAAATCTTCATTATATGATAATATTTTTGTTTCTAAAAAAGATGATGATGATAGAAAGAATAGGGTTGATGATTATAATAAAGAATTAAAAGAAAAATATGAAATAGCTCGATATAAAATAACAGAGTGCTGGAAACTTAAAGGTAGATATGAACAATATGATGAATTAGTATCAAATGGGTTAGAAATTAATTATTTTATTTATGTACTTAGATATAAAAGAGAATATATACAAAATTTTATTTCCAGTAAACCTATTTTAGAAGTAGCAACAGCAAGTGATTCATATCAATCAAATGTTAAAAATACAATTTTGGGTCATGTTTATCAAGATAAACTAACAACAAGTGTAAACATATATGATGATGAAGTTATGATTCAAGAGATGATTCTAATACCAATTAATCATAATGATTTAGAGTTTTTTAATTATGAAGAACAGATATACAAGGTTAATCATCGTGAACTTAGTCATAAGCTTATAAGTATGGTACCAATATTTGAATAAAAAGCCCTTAGGATAATTATTATAGATTCTAAGGGCTATTACTATTGAAAGGAGTGGTGGTATTGGAAAATATCAACGAAAAAACAAATGATGCAATAAAATATGAAAGTATCAATAGATATAATATATTAACCAGGACAGAAGAAGATAAAAATATGAAAATAGCTGTCTCGTTTGGAGAAGATAATAATTTTTGGTTTAAAAATATATCTAAAGATAAAGTGACTAAAAAAACAAGTGATTCACTAATTTTAATTGATGATGAAACACAATTATTTTACGAACTGGAAAGACCGGTTAATTTTAATTAGAAATCAAATTTAAAATCTTTCTTATCAAATATATTATCTGTAAATACAGCAGTACATCGTCTTGATTTTAAATAATTAGTAGCTGAACTACCTAATATATCTAAACATTTTGCTTCTTGTTTAGAAGACATGTTAGTTCTTCGGTGTGTTTTGTAGTAAATATAGTTATCTTTGTTTCTAACTGTAGAATTAGTTTCAGCTAATATATTTCGTTTATTACTTATATATAATTGTTCTTGTAAGATATATTCTTTTAATCGTTCATAAAAAGGGTCAAATGATCTACTATTACCAATACCTTCAATTAATAACATAGCATGGGAAAGCATATCAGGATTCCATTGTTTATTAATATAAATGTCACCATTTGAGTACTGTCTATATATAATGTCTTTCATTATTCTTGCGTCAGGCATGTTGCAAATAATCGCAAAAAAAGGATTATTTTTATATGTAGAAAGGCATATTCTTATTGCATAACCATTAAAAGTAAAATTGCCCATATAATAATTTTCATCTAATTTTTCAAAGTATTTATATACATCTGTATAGAGCATAAATGTTACCACCAATTAAATATTTTATTCCATTATACCCCAATTACAAATGTAACTGTAATTGGGGTTTTATTAATAAATACGAAAGGAGTAGCTAATATGAATTCCCCGCGAGCACCAACTGAATAACTGTTTTAAGGGACATAGCCATTAGGTAACGGAAATTACTTGATGGCTTTTTTATTATTTAAATTAGAGGAGAATATAGAATGAATAAAAATTTAGTAAGCAAGAAAAACAAGACATTAAAGGTACTTCTAGCAACAGGTGTTATCGCATCACCATTATTAGTATCACATCAGGTAGATGCAGCTGAAGTAACTGTGAAAGATGGAGAATTACGCGCTGTAGAAAATAACTTTTTAATTATTCCTGATGCTGGTAAAGAGATTAAACCGATAGTCACAGTTACAGGCGTAACGCCAAAATCAGTGACTAAACCGACAAATAATGAATATCAGACGGGGGACTACTATATGGAAAAGAATGAGAACTTTGACTCTCATACTTTCCGTCGATTCCAAGATGGGTTTGGCGGAACAAGCATTAGACTAGACCAAGAAACCTCAGAAAAAGCCGTCATTACAGTGCTCTATAAACAACAGGCAACATATAAAGGTGAGCCTGTTGATGTGAAGATGACATTCTCCAATATTAAGGGTGAAACTAATCCTTCTGCAGGAGAAATGAAAGACGTGGGATTTATGATTTCAGATAATATGTTCTCCGGATATTATTATTTGAATGTTAGAGATTTCGACGTTAATGTCGAATTCATTAAAAAAGATGGGACAAAAGTTGCATTCAACAATGATGCATATTTCACATTTAACTCATTGAACTATTATGAGGGCAATCCTAATGTTACAAGCCTGTATAAAAACGAATCAAGTGAATACGTTGGATATAAGAATCAAGATCCTTCATCAGATACTTACTTAACGGCAGATACCAATGTTAAATCTATGACTGTTGATGGAAAGAAAGTATATGGTGGTACTTTTGGTGAATTTACGGATAAGTTAGGTGGAGAAACATTTAAACGAAATACTGTATCATTCCAGGTTAAAGGAGATTCACTAGATTTCGCAGTTGGTACGACAAATCGCTATGGTGCATGGAATTCTATTAGTTCATCCACACTATTTGACGTAGCCCCTAAGAAGCCGTATAAAACTGTAACTGATTCAGATGAGATAAATAAAACAATGAATACGTTTGAAACAGGTGAGGTATTAACGTTCAAAGTAAACCAGCCAACACAAACATTGGGTGTGGACGCATTACAACGTTATAGTCAGTTTGCGATTGTAGATAATCTGCCTAAAAATACTACCTATGTTGAAGGTTCAGCACGATTACTAGATAGCACTGGCAAAGCTGTAAGCGTACCACCGACATCATTCACATATTCAAAAGATACGCATACATTGATGTTCAATGGTGATGCAGAATTTCTAAAAACGATGAATATGGATGGTAAGAACTACACACTAGAATTTAAAGCGAAACCTATTGATGGATTAAAAGAGGGAGATGTAGTTGATAATGTCGCAAAATCAATTATCAATAAAGTCGAATATCCAACGAATCATACGGTATCTAAAACACATATCCCTACAGTAAGCACTGTTAAAAAGATGGTAGACGGGAAAGTGCCAGTGAATGGTGGAGTGCCTACAGTCGAGGAAGGAACTGCATTTAACTATTTTGTCGATTACACAATCACAGATAGTAAATTAAATGATAAGTTAGTCCTAACTGACGACCTAGAAGATGTACTTGATGCAAAAGCCGTTAAGGTTTTAGACGAAAAAGGAACAGATATTACATCTAAAGGAACTGTTAATGTTGATGATGCAAAAGAATTAATTACATGGACTGCAAAAACACCTTCTGAATTTTCTGGACAAAAGTTAAAGATGCAGGTGACAGCAGTATTAAAAACAAAAGCAGATTTAACGCCTTACACAAAAGACGGAAAAATTGAAATTCCAAACGTTGGAAAATTAACAACTAAAGAAGGTATTAAGTCATCTAATCCTGTTGTCGTCAAACCTATACTTAAATACACATTGGGTGATCAAGTGTGGAATGATGTTAATAAGGATGGAAAACAAGATACTACTGAAAAGGGTATCCCGGGCGCAAAGGTAGAAGTTAAAGATAAAGATGGTAAAGTTATTGCGACAACAACTACTGACAAAGATGGTAAATATATCGTCAAAGGTTTACCAGCAGGTGATTATACAGTAGATTTCACACCACCAAAGGAATATACACCAGTAGACAAAACAAAGTTAATGCAAACAATCAAATTAGATAAGGATAATATGGATGCCGATTTAGGATTATTCATTCCTACACCACCACCTGCACCGAAAGATCCAACTAAAACAGTAGTTGATAAATCTGTATTAGATGCTAACGAAAAAGAAGTGGATGCTACAGAAGTTAAAACAGTAACAGATTACAAGTATCACGTGAGTACCACGGTTACAGATAAAAAAGACATCAAATCTTTAGAGATTCAAGATGACTTGGAAGATGTATTAGAAGCAAAATCAGCGAAAGTACTTGATAAGGATGGTAAGGATATTACAGCTAAAGGAACACTAACAATAGATGAAGAGAAAGAAATTATCTCATGGAAAGCAAAAGAACCAGCAAAATATTCTGGTCAAAAGTTATTACTCGAAGTTGTAGCACAAGTTAAGAAAGATGCAAATTTATCTAAATACACAGATAAAGATGGAAATATCATTATCCCAAATACAGCGAATGTAATTGTAGATGGAACAACGACACCATCAGATAAAGTAGAAGTTACTGTACCTAAAGTCGAAGAGCCGACCACTGAAGCACCAACGACAGAAAAACCTGAATCAGTAGTTGTCCCAACGACAACTGAAAAACCTTCGGTAGAAAAGATTGAAAAACCACAAACTCAAAGTATCTTACCTCATACAGGTAGTAAGTCATTAGACTTTTTACTATATGCAGGTGCAGCAATCTCCTTATTTGGAGCAGTAGGATACTTCGTGTATCGTAAAAAATTTAGCGAAGAATAATAAGAAATAATCAAGATCAGTACTTTTGTACTGGTCTTTTTTATATAAATTTATAGAAAGGAGATAAGACATTGAACTTAAGTACACAAGAGGTTAAAGCAATTGTAGAAAATGCAGGTTTAGACTTTAATCAGTTTAAACAAGACTGTACAAATGAATTACAGCTCGATTTCTTGAACAAAGGTAAAGTTTTTAAAGAAATTGAAAAAGATTATCAATCACAGAAAGCTTTAGAGCTCGTATTGAAAATCGCGACGGACAAAAAAAGCAATAAATATACTATGGAAAAAACAGATGTATTAGAGCAAAAAGATGATCAAACAAAAAACAATTAAAGGAGCAATAAGATGAATACAATATTAGATTTGAATTTACTAACATTATTAACAGTGTTAGGAGACTTCGATTTTAGTCATTTATTTATGTACAACGATGCTGTACAAAATATTATCGGAGGATTAAAAAAGCTATCAAATGCATTGAAATTAATCGGTATTGCATTAGGGGCAATTGGTGTCGCAATGGCAGGTTACCAGTTTATCTGGGGTGGTGCTAACGGTAGTCAACAAGGAAAGCAATATCTGTTAAACACTGCGATTGGTGTCGTTTTAATCGTAGCTGCTACATCAATTATAGACTGGATCACAACTAATGTAACATTCTAATGAAAAGAGAGGATTTCCTCTCTTTTATTACTTTTCAAAAGGAGAATACAATATGTCGAATTTAAAAATATTTAAAGTAAAAGTTTCAAATTTACCAAAGGATAAAGATATAAATAAGGTTATTAATCTGACTTTAAAGAAGACTTATTATTTCAGTGAATTTAATGAAAAACTGAAGCTGTTAAAAGAATCTGCTGATAAGAATAATAAAGTATACACATTTGATATAGAGATAGTTGATTATGATGCACCTAACATTGTACATTTCATGTTAAATAATTATGCAATTACTAAAAATACTCCAGAATCAATCAAATCAATCATAGAGTATGAAGCCTTAAAAGATAGAAATGCAGAAGAAAAAGGTGTTTCTGAAGATTATAAAAAGCAATTTTTTGGGGCACTACAGGAATCAGAAGATTATGATGTAGCTACTAATGAAAGTGTAAAAAATGGAAAGCTAAAAAAAGTTAGTATATTCAGCAAGGTAAGTCCATTTAAAAAGAAACAATCTGAAAAGAATATAGAATTTAATGAAGAAGAACAGAATCAGCTGGAAGAATTAAAAGCTGATATGATTGCTTCTGCTAAATCTGATGAGTTACATAAAGAGAATGAAATTGTAAATTTATCTGATTCTCAGCTAAAGCAAAAAGATGCAGAAATTATTGAAAATGCAGTGAATGATGATAAATTATACGAAACAAAAGAATTAGAAAAAGAAAGCTACGATAATAAACCTACTCATTTGAATGCTTCTGTAAATGAAACTGAGAATGAGATAAATTCAGACAATACGATTGAAATATATACTTCAAAGTCGATAGATGATGAAAAAATCATTGAATCAAATATTAATGAGATATCAGATAAATTTCAAGATGCATTAAAAAATGAGGTATCTGATGAAAAATTCAATATAGACGTACCACAGCTCAATATTGAGAAGCCTGATCTACAAAATATGAGTGAAATCGAAAGAGAAGAAATTATATTCTTAAATAAAAGAGAAGAAGAGAAACAGAAGTATTTGAAAAATCAATCCAATGCTTTAATAAATTCATTAAAAGAGAATTACTATAGTGGCTTAAAAGATATCCAGGACAAAATAGAGGAATACTATAAAGAAAATAAACCAGATTACAAAGAATACATTGATAATCTGATTAACGAACAAGCACCCCTAAATAAAGAGATTATTGATACCCTAAATAAACAGCTTGAAGAAGAAGATAATCTAATATTACAAAAAGATATGGATGACTTTAAAAAACAACATCAGACTAAGAAAGAAATGCTGAAAGAAAAAAGGGAGCTACGCTTAGCTGAAAAACGCAAAGAATTAAACGATGATAACGAAAAGTTAAAAGAGCGTGGCAAGAAAGACCTGGATAACGAACTTAATGAAAAAGTAGAAGCATTTAAAGCACAGCAGATAAAATTATTAGATAATGAAATTTTAAAGCTTAAAGCGTCATTAGAAAAAGAATTAAACTATAACTTAATTAAATATGATTCTGAAACATTTAAAAATCTTTCATTACTACGTGTAGAAATCATTCAAAATAAGAATAAGAGCGATGAATTGAAACTTCAAAAAGAAAAGAATGACAACGAAAGAAAGGCATTAAAACTTGAAGAAGAACGTATTAATTTAGATATGAAAAAAGCTGAAGCAGAAATTTCAAAAGCAAATGCCATAAAAGATGAATCAATTAAATCTGCAAATGATCTTGAAATAGCTAAGCAGGAGGCACTAGCTCGAAAACATGAACTACAGTTAAAGCAAGAAGAAAATCATCTAAGGAAGATTGCAGCTGAAGAAGATGCGAACAGATTAAAGCAACAAGAACTTGAACTACGTCAGACTGAGATGGAACTTTACAAAAAAGAAAACGAACAGATGAATAAATTAATTAAATCTAATTATCTTACTCAGATTATGCCAAACAAAGAGAAGGAAGAACCATTTAATGTAGTAGAACCTGTATCAAAGCAGACAGATAATAAATTAGGTAAATTATTGACAAGTGCACTTATTGTTTCATTAATTGGAGGCACTGGTTATGTCGTAGCTGAAAATAATGGGTATTTTGACCGAGATAAAAACAATAAAGATAACCAAGAAACAGTTGTTAAAGATTCTGATGACAAAGAATATAAAATGCTTGTAAATAATCATGATTTTATAGAGGCGTATAAAGTTAACCCTAATAAAAAAGATGAGCTGAAAGATAAGGCTTTAGCTGAAAAAGATTTTATTGATGCAGTTGAATTAGCAAAACAGACAAATGATAAAGAATATTTAATAAGAGTTTATCTGGCTAACGGAAATACTGAAGATCTTATCAAGACATATCAGACCATGAGTTATGAAGAGAAATCAGAAATTAGCCAGGATGACTTAGAGAAAATGGCAAAACTATTTATTGATAAGGGAGATAAAGAAAGTACAAAAGCAATTCTTAAAGATATTAAAGATGAAAAAATAAAAAAAGAGATTGAATCACAATTATAGTAAAAGGAGAACCTATCATGACGATTATTCAAATACCAGTAAATGTTAAAGAGATACAAAGTGTTACAAGTTTAGAGAATGAAGAATCAATATTGTTACTAGTTGGATCAGTCGGTGAGACTAACAGAGATTATACATTTGAGTGGAAAAAATCGGTTGACGATAAAGACAGATTAGATAAATTAAAATCACTCATTAAATTATGTGATTATACATTAAATGTTGTGATTGATGTTTCAATTGTACAAAATGATGAAGGAAATTGTGAAATTGAATTCAATTTATACAATAGAATACCAATTATTGAAATTAAGACAGATATCAATGATATTTTTAAAAGTGAAGGTATAATGCTAGACCAAAATATTCAAAAATCAGCTGAAAATAAGGTAGTTACAGAACAATCTATTAATGATGTATCTAACGCAAATGAAGAAGATAAAATTGAACAAGAGATTGATACACCTAAAACTGAAACTAACCTAGTAAATGATATAGAGGAAGTAAGTGAGCCTAAAAATGATAATAAAGATATATCAGAACAGCAGGTTTTAGAAACCTCAATGGATCAATCACTTCATGAACTATATGATTTAGTATCTAAAGAAATTAATACAGATGAATATGAAGAACAAGTAAAATCTTTTTCAAAAACATTTAGTAGAACAGCTACGGGAGATTATGACGCTGAAACTCTGCCAATTATAACAGTCATCGTATATGATTCACTTATTCAAAAGAAAAGCTATGAAGCATTTATCAGTAGTATTAAATCATTAACAACGAAAAATGAAGAAACATTCAACCTATTTAAATATTTTAACCAAAAGCCATCACATAACCCTTTGAAAACTCTATTTATTGAAGCTATGAATAATATCGAAGATATGCAGGTAGTTGAAAAATATTTAGAAGAAATAAATAGATCTTTAGATAAAGGAGGGTTTTAAATGGTTAATATGTTAAGAGGTAAGCATATATTAGGATTTATCTTGAATTCCATAAAATTAAAAGAAAATGATAAAGGTGTGTCTACAGCAAAAATTTACTTAAATGTTATGGATAAACGAAGGTTTGTAAATAAGGAAACGAAAGAAGTAGAGTACAGGTCATACTACACAACTTTACCATTCCACCTATATGGTCATGTTGCAGAATATGCTTCTAAATATTTAGTTGAAGGACAGAAGATATTGATTGAGTATTCGATTGACAGTTTTAAATCAAGAGATAATAGCAATCCATCGTATCCACACCCATATTTTATTGCAACGAGCATTGTACCACAGGAAAAATCAGAAGATGCAGAAGAACGTATGCTGTATCTGAAGATGGAAAGACAGAAAAAAAGAGAAGCAAAAGAAGAAAGTAAAAAATTAGAAGAAAATAATGTAAATGTTAATGAAGAAGATAAACTTGACTATGAAACATATCAACACAACTTTACTTATAGTGATATCAGTGATAAAGAACTAGATGACGATTTACCTTTCTAAGTATTCTAAGAAATTAGGTGACAAGATGTTAGATAATATATTAATCGCAACAAATAAACAGAAACCAATAGAAAAGCAGATTATAAAATCTGAAAGAAAACCCTTTAAAATTAAGGAGCTACTTGCTGACAGAAAGATTATGTATACATTTTCGATCACAGTCTTTTTTGTTACAGCAGTAATATCTAATCTAATCGTTAATTATTTTTCAGGTATTAAAGAAAACTTTGTCAGATTAATACCTAAAAATAAGGATGTAGATATTTGGCAGAAAATTGACATGATTATCAGTTACAACACTCAATTTTTTACAGATCACGTCAATTCTTTAGAAAAGTTTAAGTTATTGATAACAAGCCCAACACAACATCTGTTGTATTGGGCTATTTTATTTATTATCTTTTCCTATCTCTTTCAGAATAAAATATTTGGTTTTTATAAGAAATATCGAAAAATGAATTATGGTCAGAAAGGCACTTCAAGATTTGCGACAGTCAGGGAATTAAAAAGGCAATATAAATCAGTACCTCAGCAAACATTGGAATATGATGGTGATCCTGGTGTACCTATGGCGCATATTAATGATCTGCCAGCATTATTAAAGATGCGTGGCTTTAATAAATTCTTTTATAACGGCAAGTTCTTAATTGATACAGATACAATTAATGTTGCTGTTATCGGTACATCACGATCTGGTAAAGGTGAATCATTGGTTTTTCCAGCGACAGATATTGATACGAGAGCAAAGAATAAGCCATCTTTAGTATTTGCAGATCCAAAAGGTGAACTATATGCAGGGAGCTATGAAACATTAAGAAAGCGAGGATATGACGTAGAAGTATTGAACCTGGTAAATCCCGATGACGGTATGAGTTACAACATGCTAGAGATTATCAAACAGGAATATATCAAAGGAGACTTTGCACAGGCAGAACAGTATTGCGTATCTTTGACAAAGACACTCTTTCCAGGGAAAGGTTCAGATCCATTCTGGGACAATGCAGCTGCATCATTAGTTAATGCGTTAATCTTTACTGTTATTCACAGAGCATTAGAAGAAGGAAAACCTGAACGCATTACGATGCGTAATGTTGTTGATTTATTAAATACTTTAGGGCCTGAAACAGAGAACTATCTTAATGAAGATGGTGAATCTATAAACAGATTAGATGAATATATTATGTCACTACCTGATGGCTCCATTGCGAAGAAACAATATGCGACGAGTGCCTTTGCAGGAGGAAATACAAGATCAAGTATTCTGACAGTAGCATCTACGACACTACAGATATTTACATCAGAAAAACTTTCTAAAATGGGTTCGGCAAACTCTGTTGACTTTACAAGAGTTGGGTTTAATAAACGACTGAGAGTAAAATTTGATTTGAAATACATGTATGAACGTGGCGTAGTGATCTACGGTTACGGAGAAAAAGATGAATTAAGAGCAAACTTTAAAGTAGACTCACTTGGATACATGGAAAATAACTTTAAACGTACGATGAAACCAGGAGAAACTATTAGAATAGAAATCTTAGGAGATGTATTTGAATATATCTTTTATCGTGAAGCACCTGGATTTGTGAAAGTAGAAATAGATGAATACACAGGAGATAAAATTTATCCTAAAACTGCGTATTTGAAGCCAGTTGAAGAGAATACAGGCATACTTGAAACGACATGTTTCTATAGTGAAAAACCAATAGCAGTATTTATGGTTGTACCTGATTATGACAGCTCAATTCATGTTGTAGCGAGTATCTTTATATCACAGCTTTATACGATGCTTGCGAGAAGAGCTTCAGAAAGTGGTGGTAAATGTCATCAGAGAGTTAAGTTCAGGTTAGATGAATTTGGTAACTTCCCACCAATACATGATATGGCAAATATTATGACCGTTTGTTTAGGGCGAAATATACTGTTTGAACTTTATGTTCAAGGCTATACTCAGCTACCTGCGAAATATGGTAAAGAGGATGCTGACACAATAAAAGATAACTGCCAGGTTCATATCTACATTAAATCAACAAACAAGGAAACGAACGATGAAATAGCTGCTAAGTGTGGCTTGAAGACAGTGACATCCACGACTAGAAATAGAAATGGATCAATGTTTAATACTGAAATCAGTGAAACAGATAGTATAGAGCAAGTTCCAATTATCGAAGCTGATTTACTGCCTAAATTTGTTCAAGGAGAACAGGTGATATTAAGGTTCTTGAAATCACTGGATAATAAGAAGAAAGCGATGCGACCAGAACCTATTTATAATCATAATGAAACACAGACACCATTCAGATTCCGTTATCTAGCAAATGATTTTGAGCCAGCTAATCAGTTTGCAGACTTTGATATACCTTCGCTTCATAGAAAGTTAAAGCTATCCGACTATAGAATTAACTGGAAGGAACGACCTGAAAAAGTCACAGTGATATCAAAAGGATATATCGCAAGTCTTGAATACTTCGATAAAGAAAATAAAGAAGAACTGATGCGCATTTGTAAGGAAATCACTAATGATTATGAACTCTACCACGCATTACTTGAAGTACAATCGGAAGATGTTATTTCAAGTACGATTCAGCGTATCTTACAGAATAAAGGATGGAGTGCAGAAGAAATTGAAAGTCCAGCCTCAAGAATTACACAGAAATTAAGAGAGATTAAAGAAGGAAAGAAGGCAGTAAGAAATCCATTAAGCCAAAAATCAACGATTGAAGTAGTTGAACCATCGAAATTTATTTCAGATAAATATTTTGATGAAAACATAGTGAATATCATAACAGGAGAACTAGAAAAGTTACTACCAAAGAGAATGTTTGAAGAATTAATTGAAATGGATAAGAAATCTTTTGAGAATACATTCAATGAATTAAAACAAAATGAAGCTTACGCTGAATTAGAAAAACTGGAGAAAGCGATAGCAAAAGAAAGACTTATGAATAAATAGAAAGTAGGGTGAAATAGTGAGCTATGAAGATATATTAGAAACATATAAAGAATTATTCGTACAGCAGGACTGGGTATGGATGATTTTATTCAAAGTATTATGGGGGATGGTGCTATTTTGTCATGCGACTATAGCAATACTAGAAAAAGGGCTAGATAAAATGTTGACCTTCAATGGTTTCTTTGAAAGTGAGGCCATGGATGGAGTGAATGATGTTGTGATGCCAATTGCGATGGCATTATTTACAATGTCTCTAATATGGATAGGTTATCTTATTATGTCTGGTCGTGGTATCAAGAAGGGTGATGTATTCATGAATGTGCTTCTTGCTTTTGGTCTGATATTAGGGATACCTTATCTGACAACAGAGTTAAACACTATCTCGACAGAACTTGTACAGGCTGGAAAGGATGCAGGAAGTGGTGAAACCTTAAAATCGGAGACCTTTGCGACACAGGTTGTTGCGATGAACACAGTAGACCTACTGTATTTAAGTCGAGAAATGGATTGGGAGCTGAATAAAGAGACGTATATCAATAATGATATTTCAAACTCCAATATCAAGAATAAAGACTTTTCAGGACTAATCAATGCCTCGAAAGATTCAGATGGGATTGAAGAAGCAGGAGATAGAGATTATAAGTTAAGCAAAGATGAAAGAGATATATTTAGTCATAAACTTGTAGATGGTGAAGATGGTGGAGTTAACTTTGAAGAAATTAAACCTGCTGAATTTAAATTTATCGGACAGGTGGGATTCCTGAATAAATGGTATTACAGATATAATGCAAACTTCTTTACGATGTTCATTCAGTTTGGAGTGCTAGGATTCGTGTTAATATTCGCGATGTTCAAGACGATGTTACTTATGATGGAGATTGCATTCCAAAAATTAATTGCACCATGGATAGCAGCTACAGATATTACAACAGGTCAAAAGATGAAAACATTTATGAACGACTTTGTTATGAATTATGCAGCTATCGGAATTCTAGCGTTTGTTATGAAATTATATCTACTTGCGATGCAGTATATAACGACTTTAGGATGGAATCCTTGGATTATATCAGTTGCCATGATCGCACTAGGAAAATTTGTTATAGATGGTCCAGAAACAGCAAAAAGGCTACTAGGAATAGACGTTGGTGTTCAAGACGGGTATAAAGCACTGATGGGAAGTTTAGCAGCTGGTGGAGCCATGATTGGTGCTGGTAAGATGTTAGGTAAAGGTGTATCTTCAGCAAAAGATGGAGTGAATAATCTACGTGAAAAACAAGCAGATCCAAATTATAAAGGATTAGCTGAACGTTTTGGTGGCAAAACAGCAGATGCAATCAAAGGTATGACACGTGAAGCTGGCGAATTATCTTCTGCAGGTGTAGGTGGATATGTATCTAATAAATCGAATGAAGCTATGACAAAAATGAAAACTGGCATTACTGATACAGCAGAAGCTGTTAAATCGAGTATTATAGATAATGGACTTACTGAATCGTTTGCAGAAGGAAAGGCAAATGCGCAAGCTTATGCAGATTCTACCTCTACATCAAAAGCTATGCCTTCAGCTATGCAAAAAGCTGTAAGTCAGGTTGTCGATAACAATTCTGGTTTATTAACGACAGGAGAAAGAAATGTATTAGAAAAAGTGATACGCGGAGATTCAGGATTATCAGATGATGAACGAAATGTGATTGAAAGATTATCTAATTCTGGTTCATTAAGTGAAAATGACAGAGACATCCTAAGAAATGTTCTAACACAGACATCTAATGCAGGGCAACTAGAAGACCAAACAGCAGTACAGCGATATCTCACTGAATCTGGAAATAATTTAAATTCAGAAGATAAAACAGCACTTGAGAGATTAATACGTGATCCTTCTAATGTATCAGCAGAAGACAGGTTAGCGATAGAACGTGTTCTATCTAATGATAATAGTAATCTAAAAGCAGAAGATAGATTAGCGATAGAAAGGTTGTTGCAGACAGGAAATAGTGGTGTAACTGCATCAGATAGAACAGCAATAGAAAATGTTCTATCAAATGATAATCAATTAAGCACAAACGACAGACAAGTGATGGAAAGGGTGTT
>NZ_JASJES010000011.1:0-56923 GCF_030067655.1 Macrococcus sp. S115
TTGTTGCTACAAGATAAAAGTTTAACACGTTTCTTTCTTGTTTGCAAGCTTTATTTTGAAGAAGTTTTACACTCACGATTTCTTATTTGAAATGTTTTGTGCGCCGTTCTTACTCAATTAATATTAAATGTTTGAGAACAAAGTTTCAATAGTCTTTTTTACACTTTTTCAATTTGTTTTTCAAACGCTTAATCGTTGGCGTCGCTTGTTTTTGCGACTTTTATATCTTAACAAGTGAACCCATATTCGTCAAGCCTTTTTATAATTATTTTTTATTTATTATTCTTTCTTCTATATATTATAGTTCTATTGATAATTATCCTTTATGTTATAACACTCATTTTAATTATAGCGCGTTATTATAACAGTATATAAAGAATATGTTATAATTCTTGTCAGTATATATAGGAGATGATGATTTGAAGTTATTCAATAGAAAACCTACGAGTAAGATCAACAGAATGCGCACTTGGGCACTTTCTATTATATTTATTGCAATGATTGTAATGTATATAGGTGCGGCAATATTCTATTTCTCTCATAGTAAACTGCTGTTTTCATTGTTTTTATTGATTGGTACATTATTATTCTTATTTAGTTTCGTAATGTATTTCTGGATTGGTATGCTATCGACAAGAACTGTACAGGTACGCTGTCCAAACTGTGAGCATTATACAAAGATGCTTGGCAGAGCGGATATATGTGCTAACTGCAACCAGCCATTGACACTTGACCCTTCATTAGAAGGTAAAGCGTTCAATCAAGATTACAATAATAAGAGAAAGAGCAAGGCACTTGAAGAACAAAATAAAAACGGAAACTAATTTTAATTAGTTTCCGTTTTTATTTTGACATTCTGGACATACACCATAAATCTCCATACGATGATGGGTAACAGCATAACCTGTAATATGTTCTGCAATATTCTCTACTTCATCTAATCTCGGGTAGTGAAAATCTTTAATCTTACCACAAGCTGTACAGATAATGTGGTAATGATTCTGCGTATCAAAATCAAATCTGCTCGCTGCATCACCATATGTGAGTTCCTTTACAAGACCGCTCTCTTTGAAGACCTTTAAGTTATTATAGACAGTAGCCACACTCATATTAGGGAAATTCGGGGATAGCGCTTTATAAATTTCATCAGCTGACGGGTGACTATCTGTTGCAATAAGGTACTGTAAAATAGCTTGTCGTTGAGGTGTAATCCTTACGCCAGTCTTTCTTAACGTGCTAATTGCTTCTTGCAGAAAGTCTTTCTGCGTATGAACTGACATTTGATCACCTCTTTTTACTTTATAGTAATTCTATTTTACATCTTAATTTTCCTTATTGTCAAATACCTAGTTTAGTACCCTTTGTCTAAGTCTACCAGATTCTTGAAGTTATGTTTATTATCAATTCCCATATTCATATTATCAACAAAAATATTTGTAGCACGTTGATTGTAATGGGTACTCAGTCCAGTTATATGTGGTGTCATAATTACGTTGTCTAATTTATATAGTGGATGCTCCGCTTCAAGGGGTTCGTTATAAAAGACATCTAGGCATGCAAATCTAATGACTTTATCTGTCAATGCCTGAATCAGTATATCTTCTTTAACTACTGTACCTCTACCTACATTAATAAACAGTGCGTCACTCCCCATCGCCTGGAAATCTTCTTGTTTAAGTAGATTTATCGTACTTTCTGTTTCCGGTAATACATTGACAATTATATCTGATTGTTCAAATGCGTGTAGGCGTTCATCAATCGCATATACTTCATCAAAATACGCTATATCTTGCCCTGTTGTATTGATACCAATTACTTTCATATTGAATGCTTGTGCAATACGTGCAGCATACGACGGGATTTCTCCTGTACCGATAAAGCAGATGGTCTGCTCGAACAGTTCTTTGTGTCTAATGTCTGTTTTAAAGCCTTTATCCTGTTGTAATTTGTAATATTCTAATACATTTTTGTAGTCCGTCATAATATAGCTGAATATATACTCCGAGATTTGTACTTTATGAACGCCACGTGCGTTCGTTAATATCATATTTCTCTCTTTAATTGTTTTAAGTGGCAGCTTGTTAACTCCAGCTGCATACCATGCTATCCATTTTAAATTCGGGCATTGTGAGAGAAATGCTTCATCCACTCGTCCGTCATGTGAGATTAATATATCCATACTTTTCTTATCTTCATCAGTCATATCTTTTAGCGCTATTGATTTAAATGAATGCTCAGGGTACTGTGCTATAAGATTATTCAATAATTCTCCAAGTTTTACATTCGAAATAATGTTCATCTATTTTTCTCCTTGCAATACTTTTTTGATATCTTCCATCTGAGTCTTCACTTTAACACCGTCAAAGACTTCAATGATTCGTGTATCGTCATCAAGAATAATCGTTGTTCTGACAATGCCCATTGATTCCTTACCGAACGACTTCTTGAGCCTATATATACTTAGCTGCTTTGAAAAACCATAGTCTTCATCTACTAGCAAATCGAATTTCAGATTATGCTTATTAATAAAATTCGTATGCTTTACTTTACTATCTCCACTTATACCATATACTTGTGCATCCAGTGCATTAAGTACATCTAGATTATCATTGAAATCACACGCTTGAGTTGTACATGTTGGTGTATTATCTCTCGGATAGAAGTATAAAACTGTCTTTTTACCGAACAGATCTTGATTTGTAATGATTTCCCCATCTTGATTCTCCATCTTAAAATTAGGTAATAACATTCCCTTTTCTAACATAAATAACACTCCATCCTCAAATATTGTATAAGTATATGATAGTATAGTAGACGAAAATACAAAACAAAAGAGGTCGATAAAATGAACTTTAGTAATTCAGAAGCAATACAAAATCGTGCGAATGCGGCAATCCTTGGAGGTGTTAACTCACCTTCTCGTTCTTATAAAGCAGTTGGTGGCGGTGCGCCTGTAGTGATGGCGCGTGGTGAAGGTGCTTACTTCTATGATGTGGACGGTAATAAATATATTGATTATCTTGCAGCTTATGGCCCAATTATTACAGGTCATGCGCATCCTCACATTACTGAAGCCATTAAGCGTGCAGCTGAAAGTGGTGTATTATATGGCACTCCAACAGAACACGAAGTTGTGTTTGCTGAAATGCTGCAAGAAGCAATCCCATCATTAGAAAAAGTACGCTTCGTTAACTCAGGTACGGAAGCTGTGATGACAACGATTCGTGTTGCGCGTGCATATACTGGCAGAGATAAGATTATTAAATTTGCAGGATGCTATCATGGCCATTCAGACTTAGTACTTGTGGCAGCAGGCAGTGGCCCTTCACAACTTGGTACTCCGGACTCGGCAGGCGTACCAAAGAGTGTGGCACAAGAAGTAATTACGGTTCCATTTAATGATATAGAACAATTCAAAGAAGCATTCCATCACTTCGGCGATCAGATTGCAGGTGTATTAGTTGAGCCAATCGTCGGTAATTTCGGTATTGTAGAACCATACGCTGGATTTCTTGAAGCAGTGAATGAAGTGGCACATAGTCACGGGGCGCTTGTTATCTATGATGAAGTTATCACTGCATTCCGTTTCTGCTACGGTGGTGCACAAGACATGCTTGGTGTAAAACCTGACTTGACAGCTTTCGGTAAAGTTATTGGTGGCGGCTTACCGATTGGGGCATACGGTGGACGTCAGGATATCATGGAACATGTTGCGCCTCTTGGTCCAACTTATCAGGCAGGTACGATGGCAGGCAATCCATTAAGTATGCAGGCAGGTATCGCTCTACTTGAAGTGATCAAGGCTGAAGGTACTTATGATTATCTGGATAAGCTTGGTGAGATGCTCGAGACAGGCATGAATGAACTGATTGAAAAATATAGTATCAAAGCCAATATTAATCGTCTTAAAGGTGCGATGACAATTTATTTTACAGATGAAAAAGTAGAGAATTATGAACAAGCTGAAGCTACCGATGGAGAAGCTTTCGCCAAATTCTTCAAACTGATGCTGCATCAAGGAATCAACCTTGCACCTTCTAAATACGAGGCATGGTTCATTACTATCGCGCATACCGAGCAAGATATTCAAGATACACTAATCGCAGTTGAAAACAGTTTCAAACAAATGTAGCTTGAAAAAATATGCAATGTCATGTATAAGTGTACTAACGAATAAATAAATGAGGTCAAAATATGAAATTAGGTGCACGTATATTCAAAACTGGAATTGCTATTATCGTTGCCTTGTTAATCGCACATCAAATCAATGGGCAAGGCGCTATCGTTGCTGGCATCTCAGCATTATTTGCAATGCAACCCAATGTGTACAGATCATTTAAAACGATTATTGAACAATTTCAAGGAAACTTAATAGGTGCTGTACTTGCAATAATCATGGCTTCTTTATTTGGTTTTCATATCGTCATTATCGGCATTACTTCTATCATGCTGATTTCAATATTACAGAAAGTCAACCTTTCACATGTTACAGGTCTTGCTGTAGTCACTCAGCTCATTATTATGGACCATCAGGACGGTGCGTTCCTGGAATCTGCTGTTTTAAGATTTACGTTCGTTATGATTGGAGTAATCAGTGCGTTTGTCGTGAACACATTATTTTTACCGCCTAAATTCGAAAGTAAGATTTATTATCAATGTTTAAGTATCTCGAGTGATATTTTCAAGTGGATTCGTCTAGAAATTAATGGCTCAACAGAATTCCATGCAGTAAAAAGAGATATAGATAACATCCGCAGTCGTATCGAGAAACTTGAAGAACAGTATAACTTGTACAAAGAAGAACGTGCATACACGAAAAAAGGCAGTATTCGGAATCTACGCAAAAAGATCATCTTTAAAGAGACTGTACTGGCAACGCGTCGCGCCTATGATGTACTGCGCAAAATGCATAGATACGAAAATGATGTCATTAATTTGCCGGAAGAACTAAAAGTTCAGATTAAATTTGAACTCGATGAATTAATGACACTACATGAAGAGCTACTTATGCGGATATCAAAGAAAGTGCCCGCTACAAAACATGACTGTCAAACCGGGATAACCGAACCTTATAAGCTCAATATCATGGATGCCTTTCTTGAAGAGATCAACACGACACCAAGTGATGCATATAGTAAGGAACATATATTTGTAATTATCGGGACACTATTTGATTATCGTGATAAACTCGAACACCTTGATCGTATTACACATAGTTTCTATAAGTTTCATAAAGAGGATAAGAAATTCAGAATAGAACATAGTGAAGAGTTATAATTTGTTCAACATAAAAGGGAGTGCGAAATCGCACTCCCTTTTATCATTGCCAACCATTATTCTCTTCTACCACGACTTTATCTTTTGATACGTGTGGATTTCCTTTTACAGTAAATCGATAGAGATAATCCACCGCTTCTTCTTTATTATCGATTCCGATACGCTTTGATGCTGTAATTACTCTCGGTGTTCTGCCTTCTCTTATACATACGCCGTCGTCATTTAGACGCGTTCCGTTGTAATGTTCTCGTTTAATTCCTAAACTTTGTGTCAGTTTTCCTGGTCCGTCCGTCAGATGATTTTCACGACCTCGCCTCTCTATCATCGTATCTATTCCTGTTACTGGTTCGATTCCACGGATAAGCACCCCTTCAGGATGCGCTGTATCTTTCGTTATAAAGTTCATACAATGATGTCCATGCATCGTATATACATAAATCGTACCAAAGTCGCGATACATCATTTCGTTCTTCTTAGTCCGACGCAGCTGATATGCATGTGCTGCTTTATCATGTTCCCCAAGATATGCTTCTACTTCAGTAATATATCCACCGGTAACAGCACCATCCTGCTCAGTGTAGATATACTTTCCGAGCAAGGCTTGTGCTGCTGTTAATGTATCATGTGCTAAAAATGTTAAATCCATTTAAATCACCTCTTCCAGACCTCTATATAACTTTGAGATAAACATAGATTGATCAATTTCCAGTTCACTTACTTCTTTTGGAAACAATGAATTTTGCAGATAGACCTTGTTGAAATCACTATAGATTTAAATAAATAATTCTTAATCAATACTTTCTAAGTTTTGAATAGAATAGAGATTATAATAATGTTCGTGCTTTTGCATCAATTCGTGGTGTGTACCCATTTCAACAATTTCACCATCTTGAACCACTACAATCTTATCTGCATGTGTAATTGTCGACAATCTATGTGCGACGATTACTGTTGTTCTATCTTGAGATAGAGACTCTAGTGCTTCCTGTATCACCGCTTCACTTTCAAGGTCCAGTGCACTTGTCGCTTCATCCAGTATAAGAATCGGTGGATTCTTCAGGAATACACGAGAAATTGCAACACGCTGCTTCTGACCACCTGATAACTTAACGCCACGTTCGCCTACTTCTGTATCGTAGCCGTCAGGTAAACTCATAATAAAGTCGTGGGCATTCGCGAGTTTCGCAGCCTGAATCATCTCTTCTTCTGTGGCACCAGGTTTTCCTAACAAGATATTATTACGAATCGATTCAGAGAAGAGAATATTATCCTGCATGACCATGCCTATCTGTGTACGTAAGCTTTCCAGTGTATAATCTTTAATCGGATGATGATCTACGATGATTTCACCTTGCGTAACATCGTAGAATCTCGGTATCAGACTGATCATCGTCGATTTACCCCCACCGCTCATTCCAACAAACGCTATAGTTTCACCACTTTTAATATCCAGATTAATATTGTGCAATACTTCTGTATCATCTTCGTTATACTTAAATCCAACATTGTTAAATGAAATATCTCCTCGGTGGATCTGAATATCACGTGCGTTCTTCGTATCTTTAATATCATAAGGTTCATCAAAGAGCTGGAACATTCGGTCCATCGACGCCATGCTTTGTGTTAATGTCGTTGATGAGCTGACCAGTCTTCTTAAAGGGCCATACAATCTGTCAAGATACGCGATAAATGCTGCTAATGCACCGACTGAAAGGTGGCCACCAATGACCTGCCATGCACCAAAGCCTACTACAAGCAATGGCCCGACATCTGTAATCGTATTGATTACAGCAAAACTTTTGGCATTCCATCTCGTATGATTCATCGCCTTATTCAAAAAGTTCTTGTTGCGTCTATCGAACCGCTTATTTTCCTCTTCTTCTATAGCAAATGTCTTGATCAATGTCATACCTTGAACACGTTCATGCAGGAATCCTTGCACTTCTGCCAGCGACTGACTGCGTTCACGCGTAAGTTTACGCAGGTTGCCGAAGAAATAATAGACGCTGAACATATAAAACGGAAAGACAATCAATGACACAAGCGTCAGCTTGACATCCATCGTAAACATAATAGCAAGTGCAATAATAATCGTAACTAAGTCCAGCCATACATTCATCAGACCTGTGATGATGAAATCTTTCGTCGATTCAACATCATTGATAACACGTGAGATGACTTCTCCAACTTTATTGTTAGCATAAAACCTCACGCTCAGTGCCTGAAGATGCTTATAGAGCTTCTTTCTAATATCGTATAGTATTTTGTTGCTTGTCCATTGAGCAAGATACTGTCTGAAATACTCAACTGGCGGACGGATAACCGTGAAGATAAATCCGAATAAGAGTAAGGCTTGTAGTAATGCTTCTTTTTTCTCTGCGACTGACATCGATGTATTATTGATGACATCATCGATAACATATTTAATCAATAATGGAATTAATAACGGAATTCCAAACTTTAATATCCCTATAATAATCGTCAAGATAATCAGCATCGTATAGGGTTTTACAAATTGCATATAGCGCTTTAACATATTATTCTCCTTCAATATTATTCTTGTTTGTTAATGAATCAAAAAACCGAACAATGCAGAAAACGACATACATTTTCTTCACACTGTCCGGATTTAACAAAGAGGATTACTGCCCCGTATCCTTAATCTTCCTTGATTCTCTTTTGAAAATGAAATCTTTCCTGCCAGACTTTGATAAAGTCCGGAGCAAATGGTCCTTTCTTTCTTTCAATCCATTGTTGCAAAATGTCAACGTTTCGCCTTAGGATCAAATCGATCTCTTCGGGATAGTTCATCTGTTTCATGTGCTGCTGATATTCATCTTCATCAAGCAGATGATACTTACCATTTGGATATACTTTAATATCCAGGTCGTAATCAATGTACTTAATAGCCTCACTATCACATACGAACGGTGAGGATAAGTTACAGTAATAATAAACGCCATCTTCACGGAACATACAGATGACATTGAACCAGTATTCTGCATGAAAATAGACGATTGCAGGTTCACGTGTAACCCAAGTTCGACCATCACTCTCAGTTACAAGAGTACGATTATTCCCTCCGATAATGACATGATTTGTTCCTTTTAAAATCGTTGTTTCGGACCAGATTCTGTGAATTTTCCCATTATGTTTATAGCTTTGAATCTGCACATTCTGGCCTTCTTTTGGTATGGATTCTTTGACCATGTTCCACACCACCTATATTTAGTATTTGCATTTTAAATTATAACATAACTTTTTTCACATTTAACCTATTTCAACTCATCAATATATTTTTTGAATATTTTTGTCATCGATACAGGGAAATTGAAACGTTCCTTCTCCTCTATATCTATAAATTTTGCGTCATCTACACGACCTAATGCCACGGCACGATAAACTTCCATATCCCATGTCACATGCGTAAACTGATGCTTAAGTGACATAAAAGGATCATCTTCAACATATAACGACATATTCAGCTGTTCTTCAATCGTGTCTTGATGCGTGTCGATATTAAACATCGGAAACTGCCACATCGACTGCAGTAATCCAGTCGATGGTCGCTGCTCAATATATATCTTATCGTCATGCATAATCACAAGCACTTTCCAATGTTCTATCTTCTTTTTAATCTTCTTTAGTTTGACAGGTCTTAACTGTACAGTACCTGCATTATAACTTTCACAATGTTGTTGAACTGGACAGAACATACATAATGGTGCCTTAGGTGTACATACAGTCGCGCCAAGTTCCATCAAAGCTTCGTTAAAGTCACCTGCTGCTTTTGGCATGACATCCATCACCTTGTCTTCAAAATGACGTCGTGCTGATGAGCTCGATATATCAAAATCATCATTATCCAATCTAGAGAACACACGATAGACATTGCCATCAACTGCTGGTATTTGATGATTAAATGCAATGCTCATTACCGCACCTTGCGTATAAGGGCCAACCCCTTTCAACTTTAAGAAGTCTTCAGGATTATTCGGTACCACGCCATCATAGCTTTCCTGTACTTCTTTTACTGCACTATGGAAATTGCGTACACGAGAATAATACCCAAGCCCTTCCCAATATTTCGATACTTCATCAATCTCTGCAGATGCCAGCGTCCGTATATCAGGAAATCGTTCTGTAAACTTCAAATAATAAGGTTTAACCGTATTGACCTGTGTCTGCTGCAGCATCACTTCTGATAACCAGATTTTATATGGATCTTTCGTTTCTCTCCAAGGCATCTCTCGTTTATTTTTATAAAACCAATCCAGGAGATGCTGCGAAAATTGCTGTTTGTTTAACATTGCTTTCCTCTTTCTAAAAAAATTTAAATTCTAAGCATGAATAATTTATCATTATATTCTATTTGTTCTATAATAAAACTTGAAAGGAATGATACTATGGATACTGCCACTCATGTCGTTATGGGCGTTGCACTTGCTGGCCTTGCAACAATCGATCCTGCAGTAACTTCTATGTATCCTGCGGTTGTGACCACTGTTATGGTCGGTTCACAAATACCTGATATCGATACCGTACTGAAGTTACGTAATAATGCAGTATATATCACTCATCACCGCGGGATAACACACTCAATACCATTTACATTATTCTGGCCAATTGTGCTTACTGTTATGGCGATGCTCGTTTTTAAAGTGGATGCCCCGTTCCATCTATGGATGTGGGCACAAATTGCTGTATTGCTGCATGTCTTTGTAGATATCTTTAATTCATATGGGACTCAGGCGTTACGACCACTTACTAAGAAATGGATACAAATCGGTATTATCAATACATTTGATCCGATTATATTTATGTCACATATCATTGCAATATTGTTATGGTATATCGGCTTTAATCCCATCTCTACGTTTGGTAGTCTCTACTTACTCCTTATCGTCTACTATATCATTCGACGTATGCTGCAACAAATGATTAAGAAGAACGTCCTGTTACGTATTCCTAAAGATGAGACAGTCATTAAATCATTTGTTGCTCCAACAATAAGATTCTTTGAATGGCGTATTGCTGTCCAGACTGATAAGTATGACTATATCGGTAGAAGCTATAAGGGAAGTGTTCACTTCAGTGATAAGTTCGTACGTAAGAAACTACCAGATAAAGTAGTGATGCAGCACGCAAAGCATGACAGAAACTTACGTGCATTCTTAAGCTTTAGTTCTATATATCGCTATACAATCACAGAGACGGGTACAGGATATGAACTTCGCTTTATCGATTTACGTTACTTAAAGAACGGACATTATTCATTCGTTGCAATTCTCAGCCTGGATAGCGCATACCGCGTCACACATAGCTACACGGGATGGGTATTCTCAGAAGAAAAATTACAGCGTAAGCTCGTTAAGAGCAAAATTTAACCCGAATATCGACGTGTTATTAATAACACGTCGATATTCGGGTTTTTCTATGATTCAATTTTTTTACTGACTTTTTTATTAATATTAATTTCATCCTTCAAGATCGTAAATAAATAATCAAACCACGTATAGAGCATAACAAGTTCAAAAATAAAAATAACTTGTGAAGGCAGATTAAAAAATGCATTTGTGCCAAACACCGTAGATTCCTGTACCCCATTGATCACAAAGTTGAATGGGTTGAGTTTCAGTATATTCATCAGTAAGTCTGGCAAGTTTCCTGGAACCCAGAGAATCGGCGACGTGATAAGAATAATAAGCAGGAGCAATACAATCATCGATTTTATATTACGGGTTAAATGACCTCCTAGTGCGACTATAGTACAGATAGGCATCAGTAAAATAATGGTCATCAGTACAAAGTAAAGAATACAAAATATATTTGTCGTTAATTCAATTTTATTTCCTAATGCAACAAGCTGCAGTACGATATAAGAAATTATGAATATAAAAATAAAATTCATGATTTGTACTGTAATAAGCACATAACTCGGTAGATTCGTTATATTAAGTACATAGCCTCTCGTATGTAGAATCTTCATCGCATAATAAATCGAGCAACCGATACACATAAACATTAAATAACCACTGACCTGCCATATTTTTGTGATACGTTCTAACGGAAGACTCTCCGTAACATTCATATAGAAGAAAGTTGCAGCTATTACAAAAATATTTAAGGCAAGCCAGGATAAATAGAGCTTCTGGTTATAATAAAATTCAAGCAACGCATTTTTTAATGTGTGCGGAATATATTTTATTGAAAGATAAATTTCATTCATGTAAACACCTACATCTGTATAATCAGCCATTCGCCTTTGCTGAAGTCAGCAATAGCGTAGCCATCATCTAATTTAATAATCCATTGTTCTGTACTAATATTGAATTTCTGTCTCAGCTTTTCTTCATTGACTATCGGAAAACTAATGCCATTCATAATATCGTAGTCATTAAAGTGAAGATAGATTTCATTTTTAGTGAGTTTAATTTTAAATCGATCGTTGGTTTCAGGGTACAGTTCTTTATTGATAACACTATGATGCTTCCCGAGGTAGCCATTGAAGAATTCCCTGAAGTTCGAATAGTTGTCATACATATAATCTTCAAGCTCACTTATTGTATACTCATCATACAGTGCTGCCGGATTAATATATATAATGTCCTGTTGCTTAACTTCCATAGTCCTCTTCTGATAATCCACTTTATATGTTTCATCACCAATACTAGAAATCGTCATAGTATTACCAGCTGGTAATTTCACCTTTTGTCCGCCTTGAAGTTCGGTCGGTTTATTCGTAACACCAATTGCATACTTTTCACGAAATTCATCCACAGTTTTCTCTACAATCCCTTTTTCATCAGCTGCAACTTCTGTTTTCTTCATACCGATGTCATTGATCATCAATAGGAACATCATTGCAATACCTGCGATTAACATCAATGTCGATATTAATGTACGCTGTAGTTTTTCATCAAAGATTGCGCCGCCATACTTTTTTATACGACTTAACCGTTCATCTTTGTCGTGATTAAGGCTACGTGACATACGCATCTGAAGATCAAACAATTCACGCTCTTCATCTGTACGGCAACTATAATAATCACTTACATAAGATTGATATAAGGGCAGCACTTCATCAGGAGCCCCCGATTGCTTTACTTGCCCATGACTCATCCATGTAATGTAGTTTGCACGTGTTCGAATCAATTCCATATTTGAATCAATCAGCACGATAGCACGTCTTTCTTTCTTAAACATATCGATGACCATATGAAACTTCTTCTTAAAGTCCCTATCCATATACTGATAAAGTTCATCAAAGATAATCACATCGGGCTTTATAAAATATGCAAGGCTTACGAGCAGCTTCGTACGTTCTTCTATCGTTAATTGCTGGATCGAACACTTCTCCTTGCCACCAAGCTCAGCAAAGTCGAGCACATGTTTACGCTTTTCATTGTATGATTGAAGCGGCATATTGTACGTAAGGAAAACGGACTCGATCAGTTGTCTGACTGAAGTACTGCCTTCAAATATATGATTATGACTTGCAAGAAATGTTAAATATTCATTCTTAACACGACCACTGTTAGGTTCAACAACTTTAGCCATAAGTTTTCCGATAATGGATTTACCAGAATTCGGTAAGCCGACTAAAGCAAGTATTTCCCCGCGATAGAGATGAATTGTTACATCCTTAACTTCAACAACATGGTTCTTTGATTCAGGCAGCATCAAATCTCTGAACTTCTGAAAACCACTGACTTGTCTGAAATACTTTGTAACATTAAGCAACCTCACCAAAATTTCACTCGTCATCTTTCAATCTCCTTATAATTGTAGCAATGCAAGCGGGATACCTTCTTCATCAAGTGTTCCACCCAGTCTGAACCCCCAGGCAAACACACCTTTAACGCGGTCTACCTTAAAGTATTCCGGCTCGTTTCCTACGAGCGCATATACCTTGCCAGGCTGTACTTTCTGTGCATCGACTAAATAGCTTTCTGCAATAAGTGCTTTACGCATCCATACTTCGTATTCATTCAAAATACCCATCATTTCAGCTTTACGTGCTTGCTCTCTGTAATCTGCTGTAATCTGTTGTAACTCATGCGGCGTCATTTCAATCAATTTCTTCTCTTCCACTTAATCCACTATCCTTTATCTTTGTCATAATATCATCATACTGAAATCCTTTTTGCATTAAACTTTGAATAATTTTCTGATTAAGCATGAAACCTTCATGTTTTCTTGCGAGTCTGGTCACCGTTTTTTCGAATGCTTTATCTAATGCCAGGTCACTTGTCTCAAGTTTAACATTTTTCATCACATCATTTGCAATATCCAAATTATACCCTTTTTGAATAAGAGTTTGAATAATTTTCTGTTCAATCATTTTAGCGGATTGTTTCTTTTCATATTTTCTCATAACTTTCTGTGCAATCTTATCGATACGCTCTGAAGTAATCAGACCTTCAAACTGTACATTATATTTATCTATAATCGCTTGTTCAACGCCGAGCTGCTTTAAGTTTTGCACGAATATTGCAGGACCTTTATCTGTTGTGTTCAGCAATGTATTCATATAACTCTTCGCATAATCATCATGGTCGATATACTTATTTTCTTTACAATACTGAATGACCCGCTCGATTACTTCACTACGCACTTCATCGCCTGCGAGATAATTTCTCACTTCTGATTCTGTGCGTTTCTTATATGATAAATAGTTTAAAGCATTATTAATCGCAACTCGGTAACCATCATATTCACCGATATTACGTAGATCTTCATCTGATAATATGAGATCTTTCCTCAAATTAAAATAGACATACGTCGCTGCATCAATACCGGCAAAGAAATTGCCGTTTATGTATAGGTTAAATCTATCCTTGTTATGTTTTTGAACTTCAATCTTCGTAATCTTATGTTCCATCATAACCCTCCATCATACCGCCCTCAAAAATAAAAAATACGAGACAGTATCTCGTATTTCATTATATTATAAACCCGTTAATGCTTCATTATATTGCATTTCAGTTATTACATTCTGCTCTAACATTTTATTTAACGTGAACTCTGTTCTGGATTTGAGCGCTGCATCATTGTGGTAATCATCGATCTGATAAATAGACGGTGCATTAATTGCACTTGCAAGCAGCGCACTTTGCAGAACGGTTACTGGTGGATAGTACGCATTACTCACATGTGTACTCCTATTAAAATAATAATTTGCAGCATCTTCAGCTGAGTACAGATTATCACCAAAGTAAATCGTATTTAAATAATAACTTAATATCTGATCCTTTGAATAATTGTTCTCAATGCGTTTAGCTACTACCACTTCTTTAATCTTTCTGGAAATCGATTTCTCATTGTTAAAGAAATAGGTCTTCGCCAACTGCTGTGTAATCGTACTGCCACCTTGAGATGCTTCACCATTTTTCAATGAGACAACTATTGCACGCGTCGTACCTAACCAGTCTACGCCAGTATGTTTGTAAAATCTTTTGTCTTCTAATGCGACAAATGCACCCGTTAAATGTTTTGGCATATTATTTGCCGCAACGAACGTCTGTTTTTGTTCAATTGATTGCAGATCATCAATATTAACACGATAGCCCTGAAATATATTAAAGCCAATATAAAATGTTAATAATAAAAACGGAATAAATAAAATGGATAAACATCCACAACCTTTTCTTTTCATGCAGTCACCTCTTAGTCAATATCATATCATCACGCATATTGAATAGGAATTATTATTGATAAATAGAGGTTAAAATCAATCTTAAGACCGAGAAAGGACATCTCCTGAGTGTGAATCTTCGATTAAAAACTGTAAAATAGGTCTGATAATCGTAACAAAAAAGGCATCTCTAACGAGATACCTTTTAATAATGTCATTATTTTAGTAAATTTAATGATTCTCTATTGAAGTCTTCTAAATCATCAGGTGTACGAGATGTTACGATATTAGAATCCACAACTACTGATTCATCTACAACTGTAGCCCCTGCATTTTCGAGGTCTTTACGCACTGATAAGAAACTTGTTAATTTCTTACCTTTTAATAAATCTGTATCGATTAATAATTGCGGTCCATGACAGATAGCAAATACAGGTTTTTCAGCTTGAACGAAATGTTTCGTAAATTCACCGAAACGACCTTGCTCATCTCCACGTAACATATCAGGTGAGAAGCCACCAGGGATAAGTAACGCATCGAAGTCTTCAGGTTTCACATCGCTGATTGCTTTGTCGACTTGAACTTCTGTATCTTCAGATTTACCTTTTACAGTACCTGTTTCCTTACCGATTACAGTAATTTCATGTCCTTCGTTCTTAAGGGCCTCAACCGGGCTCGTATATTCTACGTCTTCAAATAAATTATCTAGTACTACTGCGATTTTCTTACTCATAAGATAAACTCCTCCTAAAATCGTTATAGTATTGTTTACCCCACTTTGAAATGATAAAACATCCACATTGAATTATTACGAATATATTTATTATTTCCCTAGTTTTCTTTTACGTGTAAGCTTCACTACCGCTTCCACTTGCGCTGTTTGGGGGAACATATCTACTGGCTGAATATACTCCACCTGAAATGCTTTCGTTAAATGTGCTAAGTCTTTCGCCAATGTCGAAGGATTACAGCTCGTATAGACGAATGTCTTCGGTTTGATTTCATTGATTAATTTAATCGTTTCTTCAGATAATCCTGTTCTTGGCGGATCCACTGTTATTACATCTGGATAGAAACCTTCTTCAATCCATTCATTTAATTTCTCTGATGCATCGCCAACTTCAAACTTACAGTTATCTGCACCATTTAATGTAGCATTATATATGGCATTCACGATACCATCTTCATTCGTATCCATGCCGCGTACTTCACCTGCATTATCCGCTAGCCATATACCAATCGTCCCTGTTCCACAGAATGCGTCTACTACATGCTCCTTACCTGTAAGTGCTGCTGCATCGCGTACTTCATTATAAAGTACAACAGTCTGTCTCGGATTAAGCTGGAAGAAGCTTTCCGCTGATAAGTCATAAATATGATCTTGTAGTTGTTCACGAATTGTTTCCTCACCCGCGATAACGATTGTTTCATCACCCATAACAATAGATGTTTTCTCCGTGTTAATGTTTAATGCAACACTTTTCACGCCAGCTAGACGCATCACACGTTCTGCTAATAGATCTTGTTTTTTTAGGTGTCTTGTATTTGTGACGAACACAACTTGAATTTCACCTGTTGCAAGTGCCACACGGGTAACGATATGGCGCACACCTTTTTCGCGCATCGGATTCTTACAAGCATCGATATTAAGCTCGCTCATAATCTTCTTCACTTCATTCGTCGTATGCATTGTACGGTTATCCTGCACGATACATTCATGCAGATCAATTAACGTATTAGAATGCTCTTTATATAACCCCGCACGCACTTTACGTCCGGTCTTTTCTACAGGGAATTGATTTTTGTTTCTATACGTATAAGGATTATGCATACCTTTAACATCTTTAATTTTGTCGAGCTTCACGTGCGGTGCATATTTTGTCAGCGCATCTTCAACAATTTGTTTCTTATACTTTAACTGTCCACGATAAGAAAGATGCTGTAGTTGACACCCTCCACATAAATCGAATACATTACATTTCGGTTTTACACGTTCATTTGATTTTTCACGAATCTTAACCATCTTTGCCTGCAAGTATTTCGGGTTAATATCTGTTACTTGTGCGACGATGACTTCTCCAGGCAATGCCCCTTTTACAAAAGTAATCTTGCGTTTAAAATAACCAATACCTTCTCCGTTGATACCGAGTCTCTTAATTGTTAAAGGAAACTGCTGACCGACTTTTACTTGTATATCTGTCATATATAATCTCCTTAATGTTTAATTGATTTTACTTTCTGTTCTAACTGATCAAGCAACGCTAACCATTCATCAATATCATGGATGTCTGTTGTTTCAGGATTTACCGAATCAATCGTCTCCATAAAATCATTTAATTTTACTTTAATTTCTTCTAAAGAATCTTTAGTCATAATGTGCTCCTTTTTATTCTATGAATGTATTCATTATGTAACAGATTTCTTAAACTTTCAATGTATTTATTGACAACACTCCTTACATGTTCATAATAGTAAACGGACAATAAATGGAAAGAAGGCAAATTATGATCGCTTTAAAAGATAAAATTTCAATTCACAATGATCCATGGGAAGCATACAAGGAAGTGGAGAAATTTGGTGAGACGAAGTTATCTAATATAGAATTTACGACGACAACACTATGTAATATGCGTTGTGCACATTGTGCTGTCGGTTATACATTGCAACTCAAGGATCCAGATACAATTGATATGACGACGATACTTAAACGTTTAGATGAAGTAGAACACTTATCAACATTAAGCATCACAGGCGGAGAACCGATGTTCTCTAAAAAATCGATTAAAGAAACGGTAACGCCTATACTTGAATATGCTAAGTCACGTGGTATCTATACACAGATGAACTCAAACTTAACGATAAACTACGATCGTTATGAACCACTAATAGATTTAATAGATGTGATGCATATTTCTCATAACTGGGGAACGATCGATGAATTTGCGGAAGTCGGTTTTCACGTGATGGATAAGAAACCACCACTTAAAGCACGCTATAAATTATATGAACAAATTGTAGAGAACGCAAGACGCTTATCTGAGGCAGGAATGTTTGTCTCAGCAGAAACAATGCTCAATAAAAGCACGTTACCTCACCTAGAGAAGATTCATAAGGAAATCGTCAACGATATGAAATGTGCGCGTCACGAAGTACATCCGATGTATCCATCAGACTTTGCAAGTGATTTGAATGTGCTAACAATAGAAGAAACGAAAACTGCAATCAGACAATTACTATCATTCAGAGATGAGGATACATGGATGTTATTTGGTACGTTACCGATATTACCATGTTCTATGAATGCAGATGACTTATCATTTTTAGATGAGGTCCATAGTGCAAAGAACGTTACAGTTCGTAATGATCCAGATGGACGTTCACGACTGAATGTCAATGTATTTACTGGAGATGTGATCGTTACAGACTTTGGAGATGAAACAGGCACAATCGAGAATATTATTGATACACCACTCCAGGATGTATACGATAAGTGGAAACAGAGTGCTCTCAATCAGACGATTAACTGTCACTGCCCGAAAGTGAAATGTCTCGGTCCGAATCTACTCGTGAAGAACATGTATTATCCAGATGTCGACTTTAAAGTAAACGAAAAACGCATGCACGAACAATAGAAATTAAAAAATCACGTGAAGCAGTATGCTTTACGTGATTTTTTGTTGAGCTTGTTTTGATGAGTGTCCATTTGGCGGACACTCGTGATGTTATTTCTGCGCGAGTGTCACTTTTTTGGACACCCAGCCTTATTTTTATGCGCGAGTGTCACTTTTTTGGACACTCAGCCTTATTTTTATACGCGAGTGTCACTTTTTTGGACACTCAGCCTTATTTTTATACGCGAGTGTCACTTTTTTAGACACTCACTCCATACTATATCGTCAAATTATTCGAGAAAAACTGATGCAGATCCTTACTCTTACTTCGACGTTCTTTACGTACTTTTGCACGTTCTTTCCCGGTTTCATTCAGCCATACCTGGTCTTCAGTCTCAGCTATAACTTCTGGCACCATAACCGGCTGATTATGCTCATCCAATGCAACAAACGTTAAGAAACTGATCGCCGCCAGATGCTTTCTTTGTTCCAATATATTTTCAGCAACTATTTTCACACAAACTTCTAATGAAGATGTCCCGGTATAGGTCACAAGTGCAACCATTGACACAATTTCTCCAGGTCTTATCGGCTGCAGAAAATCTACAGAATCTGTACTTGCAGTGACGACGGATCTTCCACAATGTCTCGTTGCTGCAATGCTCGCCACGTCATCAATCATCGCCATCAGCTTTCCACCAAACAATGTATTATGATGATTCGTATCCGATGGGAAGATCTGCTGTGTTTTCACAGTTCTTGATGCACTCATTGATTTTTTTGATCGTTCGCTCATATTTATTCCCCAATCATATATAGTTGACAATATTATATCAAAAAAAAGAAAGAGGATGCGGATTCTTAATCCGTATCCTCTCAATTATTATTAGTGAACGTTATCAGCAAAGACTTTCTTTTCTAACGCTTCTTCTGGTGTGTCGATGATATCTGCTTCTTTAGAATCAAAAGCTTTAATTAAAAACATCATTAGTACGCCACCAAATACAAAGATTGCGAAGATAAACGCAATAAGTACAAACCACATCATAGCTACTGACATGTCCATCCTCCTCTTAACCCATTAGTAATCCTATTCTATCATTTAATTCTCTAAATTAAAATGCCCAATTTCCATTTAAGAAAATCTCTTCTTCGTTTCCTTCAGATGTTACACCATAAATGTTCATTTGCGCTGAGCCAATCATAAAGTCTTCGTGTGTAATCGAGTTGTTCAGTCCTGCAGCTTCAAGTCCTGCATCATCCAGCTCCTTACCACCTTCAAGACAGAATGGGTATGCTGAACCTAATGCTAAATGACATGATGCGTTCTCATCAAACAATGTGTTATAGTATAAGATCTTAGAATTAGAGATTGGTGAATCATGTGGTACCAGCGCGACTTCTCCTAAATACTTCGCGGCGTCATCTGTATTTAGCAGTCCCTCTAATATATCTTGACCTGTTTGCGCTTCAAAGTCGACTACTTGCCCATCCTTAAACGTTAATTTAAAGTTATCGATAATATTTCCGCCGTAACTCAGTGGCAAAGTGCTAGAAACATAGCCATTTACTCTATCTTTATGCGGTACAGTAAATACTTCTTCTGTTGGCATATTCGCCATGAACTCTATACCGTCTTTATTAATACTTGATGCACCACACCAAATATGACCTTCTGGCAATCCAATTTCAAGGTCTGTCCCTGGTGCTTTATAGCGCAGTGCTACATACTTCTTATTGTTTAAATAATCAGCTTTGCTATGAAGATTATGATTATGCGTAGCCCATGCAGCTTCTGGATCCTCGCTATTCATACGTACGCTATCTAAAATTGCATCTAATAACTTCTCAAATGCTGCTGTTTCATCAAGTTCTGGGAATACAAGCTTCGCCCATGCAATTGATGGATAGGCCGCAACAGTCCAGCTGAACTGGTCTGATTGCATCATCTTCATATAATCTTTAAAAGCAGTACCGTATGCTTTCATATTCGCTGAGACTTTCTTAGGATCGGCATCCTTTAAGTTTTCTGGACTTGATGAAATAAGTGCAAGCTGAGCTGCATAGTCATTCGCATAATCCATACGCTCATCCACTAAATATTGTGGTACGCTTTCGAAACTTTCCTGTTTACGATACTTGAAGTTTAACTGCGCCAGCTTATCGTCACTATAATTCACTTTAACATCGCTGGCACCCGCTTCATAAGCCGCTTCAACAACAAGATGAACGAAATCTTGCGCGTCCACCGTCGCGCGAATATAAACGCGTTGCTCAGGTTGAACGTTCATACCTACCTTGACGAGTAATGCTGCATACTGCTTTAATTGTTCTTCTTTATACATTGTAATCCCCCTTATTTACGTAAACTTCCTAGTGCATCTGTGAGCGCAGACATTTCGCTCGGTGAAAATGTATCACGTTTCTTTACCATCTCATAAATCTCTGTTAGCTCATCCACCTTGTTATCATCTATAGTTTCTGGCTTGATCACTCCGATATTTACGAGCTTTAATTTCTTAACAATTTCATCGATCATTTCTGCTTTATTCATAGGACACCTCTTCAATTTTTTTATTCTCTAAACATTTTATCAAACTATTCTTAACTTTAAAATTAATTATTTTCAAAAACTTACTCTTAATTGTTTATTCTATCTACATTTTGGCTATATAATAATTAATAAGTGCAGATAGCACATTTCTTATATTTGAGAGGAGATTATATTATGAACAACAAATTAGTCCCAGCAGTCATCGCCGGTGCAGTCATCGGTGCTGCAGTATCAATGGCTGATAGAAAGACACGTAACTCTGTTAAAACCTCAGTTTCAAAATCGAAACAAAACGGTATCACTTCACAAGGTTCTACAAAAAACAAAGTATCAAATTTAAAAGATGAATTATTATACTGGAAAGAAACAATCGATGAAATCCGTCGTAACAATCCAGAACTAGAACGCGCAATATTAGATGCTAAAGATACTTTCATCGAAAAGAAAAATCAAAAGAAAATCTCAGGACCAAACGGTTAACTTAATATACTTAGAGGTGAAATTATGTCAAAGGACAATAAGAGTACCTCTAAATTTCTGACTCAGGCTGCAAAAGGTCCTGAGTCTCATAATTTAGAGGTAGAAAACAAAGATAAACTATCTAATAAAAATGAGCAGTATGTAAGCAATCAAAGGTTTAAATCAAAGCAAGCTAAAAAAGATGACGAAACATTATACGTTTCTAAGATTAACAAACCGGCAAAGTATAAACATAACGGTAATTTTTTTAACAAGTTACTATTTAGAATCGGTAAAGACGATGCTGCAGGATTATCTGCGCAGCTCGCATATTACTTCTTACTGTCTTTATTCCCAATGCTGATTTTCCTATTGACATTAGTCCCATTGTTTAAAGTGTCCCCTGAAACAATCACGAATATGATTGCAAAGAATGCCCCTGGAGATGCAGCGAATATGATTACCGATGTAATCTCTGATGTGATGAACAACGCGAACGGTGGATTACTATCATTCGGTTTAATCGCAGCACTTTGGTCAGCATCTAACGGCATGACAGCACTAATGAATGCATTTAATGTATCTTATGAAGTTGAAGATGCCCGTAATCCTATCGTATCAAAGTTACTTAGTGTGTTATTTACAGTGGTGATGGTGCTTGTATTTGGTGTTGCATTAGCATTACCTGTATTCGGTGAACAAATTGGCAATTATTTATTTGGTCAGTTCGGGCTAGAATCACAATTTAAATGGATCTTCTCGCTTGTTAAAGTCGCACTTCCACTGATTATTACGTTTATAGTATTTACGACATTATATGCGATTGCTCCGAATATTAAACTTCAATTTAAATCTGTTATACCAGGTGCTTTGTTTGCAACGATTGTCTGGATTGGTGCAAGCTTCCTATTTGGATACTATGTAAGTAACTTTGGTAACTACTCTAAGACTTACGGTAGTATCGGAGGAATCATCGTCTTAATGTTATGGTTATATTTAACAGGTTTTATCATTATTATTGGTTCACAGATTAATGCTATAATTCATGAAAAGAAACTAAGTTCTAATCAATAATAGTGAAAGAGGGATAACGTTGACTTTATTATCAAACATGCTTGAATTTAATAAAAAGTTTGTAGAAAACAAAGACTACACACAATATGAAACGTCTAAAGTGCCAGACATGAAGGCTGTACTATTAACATGTATGGATACAAGGTTACAAGAATTATCAACGAAAGCACTTGGGCTTAAAAACGGCGATGTAAAAACCGTTAAGAATGCTGGAGCTACAATTACACACCCTTATGGTTCTACGATGCGTAGCTTACTTGTTGGTATTTATGCATTAGGTGCTGAAGAAATTATTATTATGGGCCATAAAGATTGTGGGATGGGTGGTCTTGATGTTGATAAAGTTAAATCAACCATGATTAATCGCGGTATCAAACAAGAAGTGATGGATACGATTATTCACTCTGGTATCGACGTAGACCATTTCTTAAGCGGCTTTAACGATGTGAACGAGAACGTACGTGAAAACGTTAAAATGGTTTATAATCATCCATTATTCGATCGTTCAGTACCGGTACACGGGCTCGTCATCGAACCGCTTACAGGTGAAGTAGAGTTACTGATTAATGGTTATGATAATGTACAATGAAAAGAGTGAAATGTGGGCATCCGCATTTCACTCTTTTTCATTCTATTAAATCATGTTGAAATGCATAGATTACTGCTTGTGTTCTATCCTGTACTTCAAGTTTACTCAGTATATTGCTCACATGTGTCTTCACCGTTTTAATCGTAATATGGCTTGCATCTGCAATTTCCTGGTTAGAATATCCTTTTGCAATCAGTAATAATATCTCTTTCTCGCGTTCTGTCAACATATCATGTAGTTCTGCCTTCTGGTTCATACGCGCGCGCATTTTCATCATTACTTCTTTTTCAAATACAGACTCACCTTGATATGTTTTAATAATCGCATCTCTTATTTCTTCAGCGCTGCTCGTCTTTAATATGTAACTGTCCACACCCGCATCTAGCGCTCGATACACTTCTTTATCTTCTATAAAGCTCGTAAGCATTACAACCTTCACCTTTGGCATTTGACATTTAATTTTTGCTGTCGCCTCAATCCCGTCCATCTCATTCATTACCATATCCATAAGTACAACGTCCGGTTCAAGATTTAACGTCTTCTCTATCCCTTCTTTACCGTTTGATGCTTCTCCAACAATTTCAATGCCTTCTTGCATCGATAAATAACTTGATATTCCGATTCTGACCATCTCATGATCATCTACAAATATTACGCGCATGTTATGCCTCCTCTAATGGCACTTTCACTTCAATACGAGTGCCTGACTGTGGTGCAGATATAATTTGAAATGTCCCGCCAATTTCGAGTGCTCGTTCTTTCATCGTATTAAGTCCGTATCTTGAATCGTCAACACGCTCAATATCGAACCCTTTGCCATCGTCGCTTAACCTGAGTATTACTTTATTCCCCGTTTTGAATAGTTCGATAACAATCTGTGTCGCCTCAGCGTGCCTTAATGTATTAGAAATGGATTCCTGAGCAATTCTAAACAGGTGATCTTCCACACCTTTTTCGAGCTGTATGTCTTCGATATCTGATGTGATATGTAGTGGTATCTTCTGTTTTAATTCTTTTAGTAGTTGCTGAATGCCTTCTTCGAGCGTTCTGTTCCTCAGTCCGATTGGTCGTAAGTGTAGCAACAACGCACGCATTTCAAGCTGTGTTTCTCGTAACATTTTATCTAGTAATTCGAGCTGCGATTTCACTTTCTCTTCATGCGTGCCTGCTTTTAGGGCAGATAACATCATAGATGCGGCGAACAGTTGCTGACTCACAGAATCGTGTAACTCTCGTGCGAGCCTCTGCCGTTCTTCTTCAACGATTTGTTTCACTGTCTCTTCGTTTATCTTATGTACATCGTTAGTAACAAGCTGATTCTGTCGTTTAATATTAGCCATCGATAGGCTTACTTCATTAATTGCATGCAGTACGTCAATGACTTCCACATTCTGATTAATTGCGGTATTAATTTGAATCCCGTCTTCAATTTGTTCAATTTCATTTTTAATACGCATAAGTTGTTCGTTCTGGCGATATGCAACGATGGAGCCCATAATAATACATGCAAGTATAACCGTTACATTTAAAAATAAAAAGGCGGGTACACCGACAATTTGTGTATATAGCATTCCTTGAAAGTATATGATGTTGACGAATATTCGGTCTAGAATAAAGAACACAACCGCTAAACTATAGACAAGTATGAGCATCGTTCCGATCATCTTCGTATAATTATTCATCGGTACTGCACCTCGAGATCTCCTACAATTGACGATACGAATAGTTTAATTTCAATGCCATTTGGGTACTTCTCAGTTTCGTATACTACACGTTCGTTACGCGCTTTTTTCACATAATGCTCTTTAAAGTTGAGCTGTCCGTATAGCGTTGTGTAATCCACCTTCACTTGATAACGATGTGGTACTGTAATCGTCGTCTTTCCGATTGCGTTGCGAATCACAATGATATTCGACTGTTTTAAGTTAGCAGCTTGTGTAAGATCGATGTCCATATCTCCGACAAAATGCTGTAAGTTCATATCTTCAAACTTGTATACTTTATCAGGTGTCGATTGAAAGCTTAGTAGTGACTGCTTATGAATCGACATACTGTCATCCTTCGTCTGGATAACTTCCATCGGTTGTTTCTTATAGATGATATAACGGATTGCTACAATAACGATAAACAGAAAGATTACAATTAAAGTATATGGATTGGATAACATGCCGAATAACAGCATAATAACGCCAATCCAAAGTATGATGAGCCCCCTTAGATTCTCTTTCATCATCGTGCTAAAGTATATCATGAGCAAACCTGCTACGATAACAAGCAGCATCCCGATTTTTACGAAGAAGATATAATAAATATTTGAAAGCAGTATTAATGTGAAGAATGCGATTAACATTTCAGAATTTACAATTTGCTTCAAAGCGTCACATCCTTATGGTTTTACGTTCGATAACAATAATATTTCATACTGTATATTTTGCTTTTCAATCTCTAAATTTGCAAGCAATTGTTCAATTTCATCAATATCATGATCAAGGTCGTTAATTCTCTGAACTAGTGGCGTGCGATTGTGTAATAGCTTATTAGAAACAGCGGACTCAAGCGCGTCAAGTTCCTCTTGTACATGTATTTTCTCACACGATAACTTAACAACTTCACTCAGCTTCATACTTTTAAGTAAGTTAATATCTGAAATCTTCTTATAGCTCGCGGCAATTTGTATGTAAAAGGTATTTTCTATACATCGTTTGACAGTTCTATTGAGATGCATTTTAATCTTTCGCATAGTACTTCCTCCTACGGTTAGTACTCTAATTATAAAAAAGTTCCAAAGCCATAAAAAGCGGCTCTGGAACGATTCTTTTCTCAGACTTTAGGACTAGTCTTCTAATTTAGTTAAAAACAATGGGCCTTCAGCTGTAACGACAATTGTATGTTCGATTTGTGCGACAAAACTTTTATCTTTCGTCTCAAACGCCCATTCATCCTTACCGTCTGTCACGATTGTCGCTTTAGAAGAAATGAACGGCTCAACCGCTAGTACCATTCCTTCTTTAAGTAGTACTTTATCCATTGGATCATAGTAATTCATAATGTGCTGTGGTTCTTCGTGCAAGCTCTTACCAATGCCATGACCTGTTAAGTTTTTAATCACTGTTACACCATTCTTACGTGCAGTGGCATTCACCGCACGACCTATATTACTTAACTTCGCTCCTGGTTTAATCTTCTTCATCGCCTCATTAAATGCCATCTCTGCAACATCAATCACCTTTTGTTTCATTGGCTCTGAAGATTCACCAACTACGAATGAAATACCTGTGTCCGCATAATAACCATCTTTACATCCTGAAACATCGACGTTCACAAGATCTCCTTCGTTAATAATACGTGTCCCTGGTATGCCGTGTGCTACTTCTTCATTCACACTGATACAAGTATATCCCGGGAAGTCATATTCAGTAATCGGAGCACTCTTCGCATCATGCTTTTCAAATAATTCCTTTGCGATATTATCAAGTTCTTTCGTTGTCATACCAGGCTTTGCGGCCGCTTTCAATGTTTCACGGATTTCCGCACAGATCTTACCTATTGCTTGTAAGCCTTCTAAGTCTTGCTTTGATTTTACGATCATAATAATCTCTTCTTTCAGTTTAATTTAAGGATATGTATTGATTATAATGTATAAATTCAATATCATATATTCATCACTGTTTATTATAACAGACTCAAACTATTACACAATTGGAATGATTACAATGAAAATTAACTGGTTCAAGAAATTAATCGGCGCAAGAACAATCAAGACAGGACTTGCGACATTTTTGACTGCATTAATATGTCAATTATTAAATTTACCTGCGATCTTTGCAGTTATTACATCTATCGTTTCCATTGAACCGACTGCCCGCGCTTCATTGAAAAAGGCATTCGTCAGATTTCCTGCATCAATACTCGGAGCATTCATCGCAGTTACAAGTACATATTTCTTAGGCGATTCACCTTTAAGCTATAGTATCGCTGCAACCGCAACCATATTCGTATGCTATAAACTGAAACTCTATGACGGTCTCCTTGTAGCAAGTCTTACGGCTGTAGCGATGGTACCAAACATTCATCAGGACTTTGCGTTTAATTTCTTCTCCAGGCTTGCTACAACGACAATCGGTCTAACGACAGCGGGTATCGTTAACTTCTTTGTGATGCCACCGAAATATCATATACAAATCGCTCAACTCCTCGATGCATTGGAGTCCAAGCTAATGAAGATGCTATCTTTACGTGCAACTGAAATTAATTCTGGATTGTCTGATCTAAGTAGTGCTACCCCACTTGTAGAAGAATCAAATAAACTGATTAATAAAATCGATACGTTGCTGCAATATCAAAAAGAAGAACTTCAATTTCATGAAGATAAAGCGATTAAATATGAAATTACACAGTTGAAACATCGTCTTGATGTTAATAGACTCATTCAGCTTCATGTGAATCAAATGATTTTATTACCGGATGGGACATATTTTACGTTAACTGTTCAGGAAAAAGAAGCGCTGAATCATTTAGTTAATGCGTTCAAACAGTTTGGAGAGAATCGTACGTACACACCAGACAGAAAAGCACTCAGTCTGCTTAAGATGAGCGTGAAGCATTTGACAGAGTTTGATGATAATCAAATGCGCAGCCATTACATCTATGAAATATTGATGATTAACAGATTACTGATGGATCACCCAAATAGAGTGAAATAAAAACACGGAACGTCTCGTTGTAGACGTTCCGTATTTTTATTGGGAGAATATTATATGAATGGCCGAGGATTGGCCACTCACGGATACTTTTATATGTGGGTGTCACTCTTTGGGACACTCGGCATTATTTTTATGTGCGGGTGTCACTCTTTGGGACACTCGGCATTATTTTCATGTGCGGGTGTCACTCTTTGGGACACTCGACTATATTTTTATGTGCGGGTGTCACTTTTTCGGACACTCGGCATTATCTTCATGTGCGGGTGTCACTTTTTCGGACACTCGGCATTATCTTCATGTGCGGGTGTCACTTTTTCGGACACTCACGCATACTCGCACACGCACCAAATCTAAAGTCTTTCAAATAATACATTATTCTCAAGGTGTACATGCTGGAATGTCTCTCGTTCAAGCATGGCTAATCGTTGATAAACAACTCTGTACGTACCACATGCATCCAATGGCGGTGTAAAGTCATTCGTAATTTCACGTAGTCGTTTAAGCATACCCCCTGCACCGTCATGTTCACTTTCAAGCTCATCAATATGTGGTTTTAGCTGAGCGCGCAACTCTTCTGTGGGATTGTCACTGTATTCGATAATTAATGGGAATACAGTATCATCTTCGTCTTTCGTATGTTCAATGAGTTCATCTCTTAACTTCATCACTAAAGTCTTCATTTCAATTAAATGTGGATGACGCTCCCCATGTACTTTCGCCACTTTCGTAATGTACGGCATTAAGTTTCTGAACTCTTCTTCGAGCGGTTTATGATATTTATTCTGGATATAGTTAATCAAACTTCTGTTATCTAAATATTGTACATCTAATCCTAATCCGTCACTTGATTCGTTGTCTAATTGGTTAATTTCTTCAAGTAATGTTTCAATCGGCGCGCTCTTTTCATGTATTGCTTCACTCAGCGAAATATCACCTCCGCAACAAAAGTCAATTCGATTTTTTCTGAATATGTCCGCAGCTTTAGGTAATTGTTTAACGATATCTGATACTTTCATATTTGCTGTAATCATAATCATCACTCCGGTTTATTATTTAATACACCTTTATTATACACCCTTAAGATATATTTAAAATACATCTTTAAGATTCTTCTTTAATTTGTCACAAAAATCACTTCGTTAGTGATATTTCAATTTAAATAAATAACACGATGCAGAAAATAATAATTTCCACATCGTGCGTGTATTAGTAGCATCTCACTACTACTTAATCTCAGTTATTTTTCTTCGAGTAACCTTCTTACAATGACTTGCTTCGCTGCTTCTTCACGTGTATTATCCAGCTTGATTTCAAGGAACTGCATATTTTTACGTTCACATGCTGTGCGCAATAAATAATCAGTAATTTCGTGGTTCTTCGGTAATATTGGTCCGTGCAGATACGTCCCTAATAGATTCTTATAATGGAGACCCTCTTCTTTATCTTCATCGTTGTTTCCAAATCCACTGACGACATGTCCTAGTGTTCCATAATTATGATATGTTCTGCCGCCATGATTCTCAAATCCTACAATCTGTCCGAATGTTTCAGACTCAATAACAATATCGCCTACTAAACGTTCTGGTTTAGATTCTGTATAGAAATCTAATATATTCAGTCCACGTAATTCCTGGCCGTCTGGTGTGATATACTTCTCACCAAGGAACTGATATCCCCCACATATCGTAAGTGCGGGCATACCATCTTCTATCGCTGCTTTAAAGTCATCTTTCACACGGAATAGATCATCCGTTGCAATTTTCTGTTCGCGGTCACTTCCGCCACCAATAAATAGTAGATCTGCATCGCTGATCTTAATTCCTGCTGTCGTATTAATATCCGTGACATTTACATCAATGCCATGCCACGCTGCACGTTTTTTAAGTGCAATAATATTTCCGATATCGCCATATAAATTGAGTTTATCCGGCATAAAATGAAATATTTCTATCGCTTTACTCATTATTTATGCCCTCCTTCAAAGTATGCTGTAAGTGTCTGATGCATCGGTTCTAAAGAGGTATAGTTCGGAATACATACTGTATACTCCGGTCGTTCAAGTATTGTCTTTGTTGCGCGTCTAATATCTTGATCGACTTCAATCTGTGCATCCACTTCTGCATATTTCAGTCTTAATGCAATTTCTTCAGCACGGTTTCCTGTACACATAATATAAGGAATGTCCTGACGCGCAAGCTTCTCGAAATCCGCATCCCAGATCCATGATATATCTCTGCCATCTGCACCATTGTCATTTAAGCTGATAATGTAACTTTTAGCGCCTTCTATCTTCTCACCTACAGAAAGGCTGGCATTAAGTCCTGCCGGATTCTTCGCTAGATTGATAATTGCAGATTTACTCCCTGTATTAAAGCGCTGCATACGACCATTGTCAGATTGATATGTGCTAAATCCTTTATCAATCGACTCATCATTTAATCCTAGTTCACGCAGCACACTGTATGCTGCAATAATATTGAATACATTAAAGTCTCCGGCAATCTGCATATTAAATGTATAGCCGTTAATGACAGGATTTAAAAATGGATTCTCATTCAATGATTCTACTTCATATTTCGGTTGTTCACGTTTAAAACCACATGAACAATGATAGTGTCCGATCTGGTTGTAATGAATCCAGTCGTATATCAGCATCTTTCCACAGTTCGGGCAGTACTTACTTTCGATCATAGAACTTTCTTCAAATGTATGGGCATGACTCTTCATGCCATAATATACAACGTCGTCACTTGCAATCTTTAACCGTGATACAAATGGATCATCTGCATTGAGTATCAGTTCAATGCCTTTACCTTTAATATTGTCAGCAATACGATCTACTAATATATCAATCTCACCGAAACGATCCATCTGATCGCGGAAGAAGTTTGTGAACACCATCTTCGTCGGCGTCATTTCATTTAAGACGCGTGGAATAGAACCTTCATCAATTTCTATTATTGCTAACTTCGTATCTTTAGAAGACTGTACGATAAAGCTCGACGTGATACCTGCTGCCATATTGGCACCTTCTGTATTATGTATAATGCGTATACCATTCGTCTTTAGCGTATGCCCAATCAGATTACTCGTCGTCGTCTTACCATTCGTACCTGAAATGAACACAACTTCATCAACTTGTGCACTTAATTTTCTTAATATATCTGAGTCAATTTTACGTGCGACTTGACCAGGTAAATCCGTACCACGCTTCCCCGCCATGATACTTAATTTCCTTGCGACTTTCGCAACATTTATAGCAGCAAATTTTTTCATACGTACCTCCTTATTCAACACTTTATTATATCATCATACAAATTATTCGCATATCAATTTACATTTGTATTTATAATTATTAATGTTATACCATATTATTATATTTACCATTTAAACTATATTATAATAACTGTAACAACTAAAGGAGGTCATACTATGTTATCTCAAACATTAACAGATGCTTTAAACAAACAGATGAACGAAGAATTCCAGGCTGCACATGCTTATATGGCAATGGCTGCATACTGTGCTAAAGAAAGTTATGATGGATTTGCCAACTTCTATGAACAACAAGCTGAAGAAGAGCGTTTCCATGGAACTAAGATTTATAACTATTTAAATGACCGTGATCAGCATGCCATCTTCTCAGAAATCAAAGCACCAAAGAATGACTTTGCTACAATTCTTGATACCTTTGAGGCAGGGCTTGTACAAGAGCAGCAAGTGACAAAGAATTTCTATAACCTAGCTGAGCTCGCAAAAAATGATAATGAGTATGCAACAATTTCATTCTTAAACTGGTTCTTAGATGAGCAAGTTGAAGAAGAAGCGATGTTCAAGAAGCATATTGACTATATTCGTCGTATTAAAGATGATGCAAATGCACTTTATCTATATGAGAAGGAACTTGGTAAACGAGAATTTCAGGCTGAATAATATAGCGACCAGTAAACAACGAAATGCACCCCAAACGTTAGATTTTAGATCTGACTTTTGGGGTGCATTTCAAGCTTATTAAGCCTGCTTCTTATTCTTGTTATTCATCCTTAATTTCAGCGGAGCGAGCATTATGATGATAATCAATAAATAGTTCATGTTGCCGAGTATCGGATATACTTTGTTCACAAGTTTCGTAAATCCTACGAAACTTAATCCGAAACCTGTAAGTGTTGCTAATATATAGAACACTCTAAACTTCACTGTACCTACTGTCGTAAAACGTGCTGAGAAAGCATAGAACATACTAAGAGCCGTGTTAAAGATCATCGTAAACACGATAACCGACATTGCAATACCAAGTATTGGTGAGATTTCATTTACAATACCGAGCATCGGTAACGGTAAGTCTTTAACAGTTTCGATTTTAGAGAATATTGCAAGATGACTAAGTATAATCAGTAAACCTAATACAAGTCCTCCGACTAACCCTCCAAGTGCAGCGGCACGTTTATTGCCTTCAGAACCCCCGATAACAATTGCCATTGCAGCACCCAGTCCTATGTTCATCGATACGTAGTTCACACCTGCAATAATCCAATGTGGGAATGGTGAAGTTACCGTATTTGAAATATAATCTAGTTCTGCATAGGGTGTGTCTAATGTCACGATACAATAAATCGAAATAATAACAATCATAATAACTAGAAATGGTGTAATGTTACCGATAACCTTTACGATATGGTCAATTTTAAGCATTCCAGCGATAATTACGACTAATGCCATTAATGCTGTTCCATAAGCTGTCGGTATGCCAAATTGCTGTTCTAAGTTAGAACCAGCACCGGCAAGCATCACAACACCGAAACTAAATAACGTAACAATCAGTACAACATCTATTATCCAAGCTAACACTTTTCCGATTCCAGGATAATCTGTCAATCTTTGAATCACAATTTGATGGTCATCTGCTTCTGTCTTGCTACCTGCCCAGACGAGAATCATCCCGATGTACGCGAATAATATGGTTGATACAATCGCACCGAATATCCCCATTGCTCCAAAGCTTGTAAAGTACTGCAGTATCTCTTGCCCTGATGCAAATCCAGCGCCTACAATAACACCAACAAAGGCACTACTGATTAAAAAAATCTTCTTCATAATATCCTCCCAGTTTATTCACAAGTCAAATGATTACAGATTCCAGCAGAAATCATGTAATATTACTTTCATATCCATTAATCTATTCCCTTTTTTTATAAAGATAACTCTTTATTCTCTGAATAAATAAAATATAAGTTCAAAGGAGTATACATGAATTCTTTTATTGCATTAGATTTCGAGACTGCAAACCATAATGCTGCATCAATTTGTAGTGTTGGTATGGTAAAAGTTATAGATAATATGATGACAGAAACTTTCTATACGCTCGTAAATCCCGAAACAAACTTTAATACTTCAAATATAAACGTCCATAATATAAAACCTGAAGATGTTGCTACATCACCTACATTTGAAACCGTCTATCCTCACATGCTGTCATTCATCGGAGACTTACCAGTCGTGTGTCACTTTGCACAGTTTGATATGAAAGTCCTCCATGCATCGATCAAACGTTATCACTTTGAAATGCCGACGCTACCCTACTTCTGTTCTTGCATTATGGCGAGAGATACGATTACAAACCACAGCTACAGCTTAAAAAATATGATGGCCTATTATAACCTGAATTTCCACGGTCATCATCACGCATTAAACGATGCAAAAGCATGTGCCATGATTACAGTGCGATTGTTGAAGAATTATGAGTCACTCAATCAATATTTAACTTATAAGCGACGCAAGAAATACATTAGCAACGTGTCGCTTACGTCAAAGCGTGCACAAATGTCACGTTATCAGACAGATTTAAATCATATCACGCCTGATACATCTAAAGTAAATAAAGATCATCTCTTCTATAGCAAGCGCATCGCAATAACAGGTACACTGCACAAGAAACGTAAAGACATCGTACAGTATATCGTGAATAACGGCGGTATATATACAGAAGAAATAGATACAATAGATATCTTTATTATGGGTAAATCTAAGCAAGGGGTTTCAAAAAAAGAGGGCATCGTACGTAATAAAATTGCGCTCGGTAAAGAAATTATGCTCATCGATGATGATAAACTGAAAAGCTTAATTGCCTTTTATGACATATAAAAAGTAGCATTCATGTTCGAATGCTACTTTTTCGTTGTTTCTTTAATTGATTTCTTAATACTCTGCTTCGTTACAGGACGCTCTAATTTGTGGTCGACCCAGAATAAAAATACCGCTACAGCAATAATGCCGAGTAACGGTAATATATCAAAACCACTTTCAATGACATGCATCACATACATCACGATAAGCAGTGCGGTTATTCCAACAATCGCAAATTTGAATTTCATAATTGTTCCTCATTTCTAGAGAAAATCATATATCGTTAGATTTTCGTACACTTTATTTTTTATATTCCCTACCTGAACCCCGACTAAACGGATTTCTTCATTTTCTAGCTTTAAATCTGTATAGAGCAAAACAGCTGTTGCATATATCTTATCTGCCTGATCAGTAAAATCGAGCAGCTTCGTCTGCTTCGTATGGCTTTCAAAGTCGCTTGTCTTAATCTTTACCGTTATCGTATCAGTCACTTTATTCATGCTTTGAAGCTTCGCTGCGACTTTCTCCGTCTGCTCATTCATTACGCGTAAAATATAGGATTCATCATTCTTATCATGCGCAAATGTTGTCTCCTTACCGATTGACTTGCGTTCACGTTCGACCTCGATAATGTCAGTGCCAATACCACGTGCTTTGTTATACAAGCTTGACCCTTTCTTGCCGAACTGTTCAATAAGTTCAATCTCGGATAACTGACGTAAGTCTTTGCCAGTTGCTATCTTTAACTTATGCATCTTCTGTTCAGTCACTTTACCGACACCCGGAAACTCACCAATCGGCAACGCATCTAATATTTGCTGCACATTATTATAATGGATGACGGTTAATCCGTTCGGCTTATTCATACCGGAAGCGATTTTAGCCAGAAACTTATTATAAGAAACACCCGCACTGCACGTCAAATGTGTTGCCTCATATACATCACGTTTAATAGACGCGGCAATTTGGCTGGCACCAAGATCCGGACGTACGAGATGCGTGATATCGAGGTATGCCTCATCTAACGATAACGGCTGCACAATATCCGTGTAACTCTTGAAGACATTCATAATTTGCTGTGACACAGACTTGTACACATCAAACCGAGGACTCACATAATAACCATCTGGGCATAACTGATATGCGCGAGACGTCGGCATCGCGCTATGCACACCAAACTTCCTCGCCTCATAACTCGCTGTCGCCACAACGCCACGATTACGACTCTTACCACCAACGATAACAGGCTTACCTTTAAGTTCAGGATTATCCCGCTGTTCCACCTGCGCATAGAACGCATCCATATCGATGTGAATGATTCTTTTCATAATATCACTTCTTTTATTCAATAAATTCGGTACATCATGTTTCTTGATTTTGCAAGCAGATTTATATAGGGAATGTTAAAACCCTTTATATTTGCTCTACTGCATTGTTTATCAGTAATAACTCTACTCTTTTCGTTATATAAGCTTACCTGCTGACTCGTCCACAATTATTGTAACATTCGGATGTCGTTGTAATATAGATGCAGGCACCTGTTCTGTCACACTGCCATGTACCGTATTATAAATTGCCTCTGCTTTACTTTCACCATATGCAAGTAAAACGATACGCTTTGCAGCCATAATATTAGCAATCCCCATAGAAATTGCTTCTGTCGGCACTTCATCTATCGTGTCGAAGAAGCGCGCATTCGCCTCAATCGTAGAAGGTGCAAGCTTTACGAGTTGTGTCGTAGATTCAAAACTAGTACCAGGTTCATTGAAACCGATATGGCCATTAGATCCGATACCAAGTATTTGAAAGTCAATCGGATGACACGTAAGAATATCATTATAACGGCTTATCTCTTCATCAATATTACTTGCTAATCCGTTCGGTAGAAATGATGCTTTAAGCTTTTTATATTTAAACAGTTGTTCATTCATAAAATAAGCATAAGACTGTTTATTCTCACGACTTAATCCTACATACTCATCCAGGTTTACAGAAGTAACATCCGTCAAATGAATATCGCTATGAATCACTTCTTCATAAAACGAAATCGGTGTCGAACCTGTTGCGAGACCTATCGTTTTCGCACCACTTTCTATAGATGCTTTAAATAATTCGAACGCTTTTTTTCCACCCATTTGTGGATTAACAACTTTTATAATCTCCATTTGTATACCTCTTCCAATATCATAATAAAGTTAGAAAATATTTACATACGCTACTAGTGTATACAATTTTCAATATAATAGCTATGTTATTCAATATAAAAACGTATAGCCTGGATGACTATACGTTTCAATTTATTTCGTTAATTTCACAACACATTCAACATGCGGTGTCTGCGGGAATAAGTCCACTGGTTTTACGTATTCTAATTTATAACCTGCATCTGCAAACTTACGGCAATCACGTGCACATGTTCCTGGATTGCAGCTGACATAGACGATTGTTTTAGGGCTTTGTGTAATTAATGTCTGAATGAAGTCGTCATCTAACCCTTTACGTGGTGGATCGACAACTGCGACATCAAACTTCACGCCTTGTTCGCTCCACTTCGGTAAGATTTCGTCTGCTGAACCTGTTTCAAAGTGAACATTATCAATACCATTCATCTTCGCGTTCTGCTTCGCCATCTTAATCGATTCATGCACAATTTCCATCGCATAGACTTGTTCTGCATGCTGTGCGAGTGCGAGCGAGATTGTTCCGATACCACAATATGCATCGAGTACCGTTTCATGTCCTTTTAAGTTTGCCGCTTCAAGGGCAAGGTTATATAATGCTTCTGCTTGTGGTGTATTCACCTGGAAGAATGAGTTCGGTGATACTCTGAATTCTAGTCCTAACATCTTATCTGTATAATACGGCGTTCCGTGTAATACTGTATTGTTACGTCCAAGAATTACGTTACCTTCTTGATTGTTGAAGTTTAATACAACGCTTTCAACGTTATCGATTGTGTTCACGATATCATGTGTAATCGATTCAATGTTTTGCAGACGCTTTTTATTCGTTACTAATATGATCATTAATTGACCTGTATAATGACCTCGTTTCACGACGATATGGCGGATTTCTCCGTTATGGTTGCGCTCGTTATAAGGTACGATATCGTATTTGCGCAGAATATCTCTTACTTTCACAATCGCTTCATCGATTGCCTTATGCTGAATATAGAAATTCTCTACAGGGACGAGCTGATGACTGTTCTTTCTGAAGAATCCAGTTTCAACATTGCCGTTTACTGAACGTACTGGAATTTGCGCTTTATTACGGTATTCGTATGGGTAATCCATTCCGACTGTTTCCCATACTTTTACTTTTTTAAATTTCCCTAATCGTATAAATGCACTTTCAACGAGATGCTGCTTAAACTTAAGCTGTGCATCATATGACATGTGCTGCAGCGTCATCGTACCTACTTGTCTACCGATAATATCTTTCTCTTCAACACGGTCAGTGCTTTTTGTTAATACATTCTCAAGTCTTGCAAATCCAAATGTTTTACCGACTTTCATGACTTTGATTGAAACTTCTTCGCCAGGTAATGCCCCTTCAACGAAGAACGGATAATCGTCAATCTTTACAACGCCCGCACCTTCATGTGTTAAATCTACGACTGTTCCAGTAAGTACTTCATTCTTGTTAAATTTAATTTGTTTCATAATTGCTCCTATAGTTTATTTGTACAAAGTGACTGTTATTGATTGCTTCCCTGGTAGTTCCATATCTCGCTTCTTGTATAAGATCGATGCTATACGTCAGTTCATAGAATAAATCCATATTATAGCTCGGGAATCCAGAGGCAGTAGCCTTATTATCCTTCAATATGAACGGTTTGTCTATCTTATTAAAATAAGAGACACTCCATTCGCCCCATTTCTTGAGTACTTTTCTACTCCACTGTTATCTTATAGGAAAATTTGATGTGCGTAAAAGGTTATATATAACATAATGAGGGTAATATAAACCATCATATTTGAAGGAGTTTTGCTATGTATCTTGATCTAAAAGGTAAGGTCGCAATAATCACTGGTGGAGCATCAGGTATAGGACGCGCTACAGCTTTACGTTATGCACAAGAAGGCATCAATGTTGTTATCAATTATCATTCTAGAGAAGGTGAAGCACAAGCATTAATCGAAGCACTTCAGTCATATGGTGTTGAGGCACTGATGATTCAAGGAGACACAACCAGTAAGAATGATATGGAACATCTCGTAAAGGAGACAATCAAACACTTCGGTGAATTCCATATCTTTGTTAATAATGCAGGCATCCAGTCCGACGTTCCAAGTCATACGATGTCGATAGAAACATTCGATAAAGTAATCGATGTGAATTTACGCGGAACCTTCATTGGGTGTCAATTAGCCTTACGTCACTTTATGGAAAATAAATATAAAGGTACGATCATCAATATATCAAGCGTCCATGAAATTATACCATGGCCACATTATGCGCATTACTGTGCAAGTAAAGGCGGTGTAAAACTACTTACACAAAGTCTCGCTCTCGAATATGCACGTGTACAGATCCGCGTTAATAACATTGCACCTGGCAGTATCAATACACCAATTAATGCAGAGAATTTCAAGACGGAACAAGATAAGAAAGATGCAGATTTATTTGTGCCGATGGGGTATGTTGCAGAACCTGAAGAAATCGCAAGTGTCGCTGCATTTCTAGCAAGTAAGGAAAGCAAATATATTACCGGCCAGACGATTGTAGCAGATGGTGGTCTGAGTCTATATCCATCTCATCGAAACTTTGAACATGATGCACTGCTCGATGAATTTACTGATGAGATTAATGTGAAGACAAAATAAAATGATTACAAGATAATATTTAATCCTATATCGATAACTATCTAAACGGCGGAACAAAAGTGTTCTGCCTCTCCATTTTAATCACGTACTACTTTCGTCATTTCACGATATTCTTCTTCTATCTCAATCTTCTTCTCTGTATTCAGCTGTTCTAATAAACTAAAGACATTAATATGACGTTCAAGATTAATAAAGTGAGCTGGTAATATACCTCCAAATTCGCCATCGACATTTAACTGCACCTTATCAAATGACGATACTTTTATGTCTTTAGCTTTAACATAACGTACTTTAGGATGCTTAATATGTTCCCCTCTTGAAGCAAGCGTAAATATATGTCCGAACTCCGCAAAGTTCACTTTTTCTAATATTAATAACGTAAAGTAGCCATCATTAATCGATGCATCCGGCACGAGCTTCTCAAAGCCACCTACCGAATTTGTAAGGCCTATCAGAAACATCATCGCTTCTCCGCTGTATACTTCACCATCATATTCGATACGTACATCACTCGCTTTAATTTCTGGGAGCATCTCTAATCCTTTAACATAATAAGCAAGCGGTCCCAGCACTGTCTTCAGTCGGCTCGGCGCCTCATAGCTCACTTCCGTAATCTTTCCGCCTCCAGCGATATTAATAAAATAGCGATTATTCATTTTACCGACATCTACTGAAACTGTCTGCCCACTGACAATCACATCAACCGCTTCATCAATATCTTTTGGGATGAGTAACGCACGACCAAAGTCATTCACGGTTCCCATCGGTATAATACCGATGTCTGGTCGATAGTCTTTTTCTGCGATACCGTTAATCACCTCATTAATCGTACCGTCTCCACCTGCTGCAATTACCAAGTCAAACTTATCTTCCACTGCACGTTCTGCAGCACCTGTTGCATCACCTGCACTCTTTGTTGCATAAGCGCTTGTTTCATATCCTGCATCTTCTAACTTAATTAATACATCGGGTAATGCTTTTTTGAATAGCTCTCTACCGGATGTTGGATTATAGATAATTCTGGCACGTTTTCTCACGTACACTCCTCCTAACGTCTTCTCGTTCCAAATATATTCCTTACAATTTCACGCCCAATTTGTCTTCCCACACTTGTAAGTACGCTTGAAGCAATCTTTTCGAAATCAGATTTTTGCTTTCTTTTAGGCGCTGCTTTTTCAGCTTTCGCTTCTTTAGTTTGTGCTTTTGTTTTCGATGTTTCTACTTTCTTCTGCAGTATTTCATACGCACTCTCACGATCAACCGTTTCATTATACTGTGCATGATATGGGTTGCCTTCTATAACCTTAACTTTCACTTGTTCATCAATCACGCCAATCTTACTTTCCGGCGGACGGATAAATGCACGTTCTACAATACTCGGCTGTCCGTCTTCATTCAAACAGGAAATGAGTGCTTCTCCTGTCTTCAATTCTCCAATAACGGACGCAACATCAATTTCAGGGTTTTGTCGGAACGTTTCAGCTGCACTGGCAACAGCTTTTTGATCACGTGGTGTAAATGAGCGTAAAGCATGTTGAACACGGTTTCCAAGCTGACCTAATACTTCATCAGGTAAGTCGATTGGATTTTGAGTAATAAAATATACCCCGACACCTTTAGAACGCACGAGACGTACTACTTGCTCCACTTGTGTCACAAATGACTTCGGTGCACCTTTAAACAGTAAATGTGCTTCATCGAAAAAGAATACAAGCTTCGGCTGTTCTATATCTCCGACTTCCGGTAATGTTTCAAAGAGTTCTGTTAATAACCAAAGTAGAAATGTAGAGTACAATACTGGTTTTGTATATAAATTGTTGGCCATCAGGATGTTGATGACACCCTTATCTTCCGTTGTTTCCATAAAGTCCGATAACTTTAATGCCGGCTCCCCGAAAAACTGATCAGCACCTTGTGTTTCTAATGATAATAACTTACGTTGAATTGCACCTATCGATTGCTTCGTGATATTACCATAAACACCACTATATTCGGTCGTATTTTCATACATTTCCTTTAATAATGCCTGTAAATCTTTCAGGTCCAGTAGAAGCAGACCTTGCTCATCACTGATTTTAAACGCAATATCTAATATGCCAGACTGTGTATCATTCAATTCTAGCAGACGACCTAAAAGCATAGGCCCCATATCTGTAATTGTCGCTCTGACAGGTGTGCCTTGTTCTCCAAATATATCCCATAACCTTACAGGAAAGGTTTGAGGTGTATAATCATCAATCTGTAGGTTGTTTAATCGTTCTTGAATCTTATCATTAATCGTCATCGCTTCTGCAATGCTCGCCAGATCCCCCTTAACATCAGCCAGGAATACAGGCACCCCGGCTTTAGAAAACTGTTCAGCCATAACTTTTAGTGTGATAGTCTTACCCGTACCTGTTGCACCTGCTATCAAACCATGACGGTTTGCCATAGGAAGATCTAAATATATGTTATGATCAGCTGCTTTAGCTATCTTTATATTATTCATCATTTGTTACCCCTCATTTTGTATTATCGAATACTTTTATTTTACATGAACAGCACGAATATGCAATTTTGACACAAAAAAAGAGAGGGTGGAGACCACTCCTCTTAATTATTTAATCGGTACCAGTATATCGCTTTTGCTTCAATCTCTTTTAAATATTCATCTTCTGCACGTTGCAATTCTTGAGATGCTTTTGTTAAGCGATTTAACTCCTGCTTAAACAGCCTGTATGCGATACGCTCTTTATGATGTGTCCTTAAATAATCTCTAACTGCTAGTTTTCTCTCAAGACTATTACAGTCTGTACGTTCAATAATAAGTACACATATCTCTATATCGTTCTTATGTGCAGTAAACAGTAGATACTTGTTATTTCTATCTAGTGACGTTTGAGTTAATGAATAACCAATTCGTTCCATCTGAGCGACATAACCATCAAGCTTGTTTAAGTCCTTGACTACCGGTAATATTTCTACTGACGGTATGACACTTACACCTTCAATGGAGGTACTACCAATGTGATGTAATTCAACAATTTCATTCCGAAAGACTTCTATTAGTTCCTTAGAAGCGTTGATATATATTTGATGATAGTCAAGATCACTATATAATTTATAATCTAACATAGAATTCCCCCATCCCTCGCAAGTTACTTCGTATTTCGTGCTAATTTAAAGTAGTTTATCATATTAAATGTAATATATCTATGAATATTAATAATATTTAGAATAATAAAATATTTATTCATATACTTTACCCATTCTTCACAAAAATAGTTTTCATCATCATATATTATTTATATCTGTTATTTGATAAAATAATAATATCTATGAAACTGGAGGTTAAATTAATGAAAAATATATTATTCTGGATATATATATTAGCAGCGATTCTACTGATTGGTGCCGGCTATAAATACTGGCAAGGTAAAGTAACTGAAGGCGGAGAAACAAAGGAAGCACAATTAAAAAGCGCTACTCATCAATCAGAAGAGCAAGAATCAGAAAAAATATCTCTACCACACGTCTTCAAAGAACCTGCAATCCAAAAGATTTATGAAGAACAAAAGAAAGATAATAAAAGGATGCAGCTGACGTTTGTAAGCACACCGTATCAAACATCAAATAAAGATACGAATGTCGCAAATACATTTATTTCAAATTTACAAGAAGATGTAAATTATAATATTGTTGATGTTGATGCAAGTTCTAACACATTAAACAGTGATGATATTAATAAAAAAAATCCAGATGTCGTTATTTTAGATGCGTTTACACTTAATGACTATATCGAAGGCGTAACTATCGAAGACCATTTGAATAATCTTGAAGCAATCCTTAATAACATTAAAAATGAACACCGAAAAATTTACGTTACTGGTACACGTAGGATAAATGATGATGAATTTAATACTTACCAGCAAAAAGAAGCAAACTTCCTGCAAAACCAGGACGTATATTTCATCCCAGTAAGTGAAGCTGTCAAAGATAAATATGACAATGATACAGAGCTCCTTACGAAAGATGGCGTGACGAAATGGAGTAAAGCCATTACAGACGAAATATTAAAATAAGACTATCGGGACTTTGTCTCGATAGTCTTTTTTATGAACGTATCACTTTGCACTTATGTCAATTTAGAATAAGCCTAGAAATTTCTTTTTCTTTTCTTTCTTCTTCTTTGCGTGTCTCTCTGATGAACTCTCAGTCTTAATGATTTCTTTCGGGCTTAAATATGGTATCTGTTCACTAAGCAGCACTTTCTTCGCATTATCTTTGAAACGATCAGCAACTTCACTGCCAAACTTATGTTCAATCGTTTCGTATGCTGCTTTCATATGGAAATTACGGTTATTTACATTGTGGGCATCACTTGCGACGAAATGAATCAATTGATGTTCAATCATAAGGTCTGCAATAGATTGTGCATGATGACCTAAATTGCCAACAACTACCCCAGCTGTAACTTGTGCGAGTGCACCGAGTTCAATCAGTTCAGCGAGTTTCTTAGGGTTCTTCTGAAGCTCAGTATTACGTTCTGGATGAGCGATGATTGGAACATACCCTTCCATTGCAAGTTGTGTAAATAACTGCTCCGTATAAATCGGCACTTCATTAGATGGAAATTCTATTAATACGTAAGGCCCTGCAAGCGGTAATGCTTTACCACTGTTCAAATCTGTGATGACATCACCGTAGATCCTAATTTCCTGACTGGCATGCACATTAAGTGGAATGTTATTCTCTTTAATAAGCTGATTTACCTTGTCTGTTAGTTCTTTAATCTTCGGACCGAAATTGTCATATAACTGAATTTTATGATGCGGTGTTGCAATAATATCTGTAATCCCTTCTGCAACGGCTTGTCGTGCCATATCAAGAGTTTCTGTTTCTGTCTGAGCACCATCATCGACACCGTACAATATATGGTTATGAATATCTATCATACTTTCACCTCTGTATAGGACAAAGAGCCTGAATACTCATCCAGGCTCCTGTTTTATTTATCTTTTTTCTAATTCTTCACGCAAAATTTTATTAACAAGCTGTGGATTTGCCTGTCCTTTAGAAATCTTCATAATCTGACCTACTAAGAAGCCTGTAGCTTTACCTTTACCGTTCTTGAAGTCTTCAATAGATTGAGGATTATTATCTAACGCTTCAGTTACGAACGCTTTCAGTTGTTCAGGATCAGAAATTTGAACAAGACCTTGTTCTTCCATAATCACTTTCGGTGCTTTACCTGTTTCTACTGTATCAGCAAACACTTTTTTCGCAATTTTAGAAGAGATTGTACCATCTGCAAGCAACTTAACCATTTCACTTAAGTTCTCAGGCGTTAATGCAGTTTCATGTAACTCCTTCTGGTTCTTGTTTAAGTATTCGTTTACGCCACCCATCAACCAGTTTGATGAAAGTTTTGCATCTGCGTCAAGTGCGATCATCGCTTCGAAGAAATCAGACATTTCTTTCGTTAATGTTAATACGTGCGCATCGTATTCAGGTAATCCATACTCTGATACATACTTCGCTTTACGTACATCCGGAAGTTCAGGAATTGATGCACGCACACGTTCTTTCCATGCTTCGTCAATATATAAAGGTACTAAGTCTGGTTCTGGGAAGTATCTGTAGTCGTCAGACCCTTCTTTAACACGCATAAGGATCGTCTTACCTGTCGACTCGTCAAAGCGACGTGTCTCCTGTAAGATTTCTCCACCATTTAATAGTACTTCTTCCTGACGTTTTACTTCGTGCTCTAAACCTTTCTTAACGAATGAGAAAGAGTTTAAGTTTTTAAGTTCTGCTTTCGTACCAAACTTCTCTTGACCTACAGGACGTAATGAGATGTTCGCATCACAACGCAGTGATCCTTCCTCCATACGGACGTCAGATACGCCTGTGTACTGAATGATTGCTTTTAACTTCTCTAAATACGCATACGCTTCTTCAGGTGTACGAATATCTGGTTCAGATACAATCTCAACTAATGGCGTACCTTGACGGTTTAAGTCTACTAATGAATAGCCATCTTTATGCGTTAATTTCCCTGCATCTTCTTCCATATGAAGACGCGTAATACCGATACGTTTCGTTTCGCCATTCACTTCAATATCGATATAACCATTCTCACCAATCGGCTCATCAAACTGTGAAATTTGGTAAGCTTTCGGGTTATCCGGATAGAAATAGTTTTTACGGTCAAACTTCGTTTCAGTTCGAATATCCATATTTAGTGCCATCGCTGCACGCATTGCCCAGTCAACGGCAGTCTTGTTTACGACCGGTAATACACCAGGGTATCCAAGATCTACAACGTTAACATTCGTATTTGGCTCTGCGCCAAAATGTGCAGGAGAAGCTGAGAACATTTTCGATTCTGTCTTTAATTCTACGTGGACTTCTAGTCCGATTACTGTTTCAAAATGCATAGTTTAAGTCTCCTTATAATGATTGATAACGTTCGTGCATGTTAAAGCTTTGTTCATAGTTATATGCAACGTTGTATAAAGTTTTCTCGTCGAATGGTTTACCGATTAACTGTAAACCGATTGGACGGCCGTTTGACTCTCCGCATGGAATAGACATCGATGGTAACCCTGCTAGGTTGATTGGAATTGTTAAGATGTCATTCGCATACATTGTTAATGGATCATTAATTTGAGCACCGATGTCAAATGCTGTAGTTGGTGCAGTCGGTCCAACAATAATGTCATAGTTTTCAAATACACGTTCAAAATCTTGTTTAATTAATGTACGTACTTTTTGTGCTTTTTTGTAATATGCATCGTAATAACCAGAGCTCAGCGCATAAGTTCCTAACATAATACGACGTTTCACTTCGTCACCGAAACCTTCCTGGCGTGTCTTCTTATAAAGTTCTTCTAAGTTTTGTGCCCCTTCTGCCTGATATCCGTAACGAATACCGTCAAAACGTGCTAAGTTCGCACTTGCTTCACTTGAAGAAAGAATGTAATACGTTGCAACACCGTATTTAGAATTAGGGAGTGATACTTCATCAACTGTTGCACCCATCTTCTCTAATGCTTTAATCGCTGCCTGTACACTTGCCTTAACTTCTTCAGATACACCTTCACCTAAATATTCTTTCGGTACTGCTACGCGAAGACCTTTAATATCCTTGTCAATTTGTGAAGTGAAGTCTACATTATCGACTGGTGCACTTGTTGAGTCATGTGGATCAAGTCCTGAAATCACTTCTAATACAGTTGCGTTATCTTTAACGTTACGCGTAATTGGTCCAATTTGGTCAAGTGACGATGCAAATGCAACTAAACCGAAACGTGATACACGACCGTAAGTTGGCTTCATTCCTACTACACCACAGTATGATGCTGGTTGACGAATAGAACCACCCGTGTCACTACCGAGTGAGAAAGGTACTAAGCTTGCAGCAACTGCAGCTGCAGAACCACCAGATGATCCACCAGGTACTGCAGTGTGATCAAATGGATTAACTGTTTTCTTGTAGAATGAATTTTCAGTTGAACCACCCATCGCAAACTCATCCATGTTCAGTTTACCGACAAGAATACCATTTTCTGCATTTAATTTATTCATTACAGTAGCGTCATATACAGAATTAAAGCCGCCTAAAATTTTAGACGCACAAGTTGTTTCAACATCTTTCGTTACGATGTTATCTTTAATCCCCATCGGAATTCCAAATAATTTACCTGATGGTGTTTCGTTATCCATAGTCTTTGCTTTCTCTAACGCAGCTTCTTTATCTAAAGCTAAAAATGAATTGATGACTGTATCATCTTTTTCGATGTTCACAAAAGTATCTTCAACTAACTCAGAAGGTTTAATCGTTTTGTTCTGAATCATTTGAGATAAGCTTTCGATTGATTCGTATCTTAATGACATATTATTCTCCTCCGCCTAAAATAGATGGCACTTTAAATTGTCCATCTTCTGTATGTGCAGCATTCTTTAAGATTTCTTCCTGTGTTAAGCTCGTCTCTGCCACATCTTCACGCAATACATTCTGCAAATCTAATACGTGGAATGTCGGTTCTACACCTTCAGTATCCACTTCTTCTAATTGATCCGCAAAGTTAAGAATTGCTTCAAGTTGTGCACTGAATTTTGTTGCTTCTTCTTCAGTAATTTCTAATCGTGCTAAATGTGCAACGTGTTTAACTTGCTCATTTGTAATCTTTGACATGTGAGTCCTCCTTATGTACATATAACATCTTTAAATTTTATCAAATTTTAACGAAAAAATCTAAGCATACTAAAAATAATTCTATGAAAACGCTTAAATCCCTATTATAATAGATATATTGTCACTCTAGTACAATAAAATTCAGCGTTAATTGTAAAAATAAAGGAGGATAAACAAATGGGCTTGATATTAGGTCATACGTTTCAAAACGTAAAAATTGAAGCAACATGGATGACGTATGTCATGATTGCTGTATATTTCTTAATCCTGTTAGGGATCGGTTATTATGCATATAAACAATCAACAAGTACATTAGATGAATATATGCTTGGCGGTCGTAACCTTGGACCATTAGTAACAGCACTTTCTGCTGGAGCAGCGGATATGAGTGGCTGGATGCTGATGGGATTACCAGGTTCAGTGTACGCTACAGGACTCTCTGCCACTTGGATTGCAGTCGGATTAACGATAGGAGCTTGGTTAAACTATATCTTAGTTGCACCAAGATTACGTGTTTATACGGAGCTTGCAGATAACGCCATTACAATCCCTGACTTCTTCGAGAAACGTGTTAGTGATCATACACGTATACTGAAGATTATCTCTGGTCTTGTTATCGTCGTGTTCTTCACATTATATACGCATGCCGGAATGGTTTCTGGTGGCGTATTATTCGAAAGTTCCTTTGGATTAAATTATCACTACGGGCTTATACTTACTGCAAGTATCGTAATTATCTACACGTTATTTGGTGGATATCTCGCCGTATCGCTTACGGACTTCTTCCAAGGGGTAATCATGTTAATCGCATTAGTGTTAGTACCAATCGTAGCATTGATGAAATTAAATGGTATGGAAGCTTTCGATACTGTCGTTGAACTTAAACCGACGAACTTAGACTTCTTCAAAGGTACGACTACAGTTGGTATTATCTCTTTACTAGCATGGGGCTTAGGTTACTTTGGACAACCACATATTATCGTGCGCTTTATGTCTATTAAGTCACACAAACAGTTACCTGCAGCAAGACGCATCGGCATCTCATGGATGACAATCTCATTAATCGGTGCCTGTGTTACAGGACTTGTTGGTATTGCATTTGTAAATAAATCAGATGCTAAGTTAGACAATCCTGAAACAATCTTCGTAATGATGAGTCAAGTGTTATTCCATCCACTAATTGCAGGATTCTTCCTAGCAGCAATCTTAGCAGCTATTATGAGTACGATTTCTTCACAGTTACTTGTTACAAGCAGTGCTTTAACGCAAGACTTCTACATGTTATTACGTAAAACGAACATTCAGGACACAAGTCGTGAGAAAGAGTTCGTTATGATTGGACGTCTATCAGTATTACTCGTTGCAATTGTTTCAATGGCAATTGCATGGAGCCCAAACGATACAATCTTAAACTTAGTTGGTAACGCATGGGCAGGATTCGGTGCGGCATTCGGACCGCTCGTATTGTTATCGCTTTATTGGAAAGGTTTAACGAAGCATGGTGCGATTACAGGTATGGTACTTGGATCAATTACAGTAATCTTCTGGATTGTGATGAAATCACACGGTGGTATCTTTGAGTTATATGAAATTGTTCCAGGGTTCTTTATCAGTTTTGTGTCAACTGTACTTGTAAGTATGGTTACACCGAAACCTGAACAACGTATTATTGACGAGTTCGATGAAATGAAACAAATTGTGAATTCATAATAAAAAGGTCGAGACAACTTGTCTCGACCTTTTACTCTTTCTCCACGGTTGCATGTTCTTGCGTGCAGATTAATATCTAAGTTCGCTATTCATATACATGAATGTACGGTGCTTTATCACCTTTTTCTTTCACTATTAATGCGCGAGGTCTAGTGTTGTCTACGATGGAGATTTCAAAGCGATCGACATGCGCAAAGCTTTTCATTGATAAGTCTGCGATATATTGGGTTACACCGATAACTTCTGCTTTTCCATAGTAATCTAATGGCACATTAATTTTCAGTGACTGTATCTTATCATCAACGAAATAACCTGTTCCAATTGCCTGTGTAAAGTTCGGGAAGTAGTTCTGTAGCTGATCGTTGAACTGCTTAAATCCATTATTCAGTTTTTCATCCAGTTCTCCCACTTCGTCCGATGGCACTAAGATGTAATCTTCATTTATTTTCTTCCAATCATCAATCTTACTGCTTCCAGCTTTACTCGTACCATATGAAGTAAACGATCCAGGTGTGATGCTTTCAGCCGATGACTGTACAAACACAGCAAACGTGATCGGAATATTTTTCAGTTCCTGCTTTACACGTAATCTAGAAAGTATTTCATCAGACATCTGCTTAGCTTGCTTCTCGATTTCTTTTTTATCGAGTTTCACATTATAAGTAGTTCCAAACGCTTCTTTTTGATAATAGTATACACTATTCATTGCAAGACCGATTGTCATACCTGAAAGTTTCTGTTTTTTTGCATCTTCTTCAGTATAGAAATCCTGTTCTAATAGATGCGACAAATACGCTGGAGATTGTCGGGCAATTTTTTCCCCATCTGTTTCTCCTTTATGTGATGGATTGAGACCGAAATTGGCATAAGCGTTTTTTTCGATTCGCTCGTCTTTATCCATATTATCGATTTCCTGCTTTGTATATTCCGGTTCAAGATAGCTCTCAACAGCACTCTTCGATAATAATTGCCCATCACGGTATAAATATTTATCTGGTGTGTACACTTTCTTGCTGATATTTAATAAACCGTCCTCAAATGCTTCGCCATTGTAGCTGCTTACCATATTCGAACTTGTAAGTCCACGTGCCTGGCTCTCTTTGAATGGTAACAATGTTCTATAATAATCATTTGATATCTGTACGTCTGTTGAAATTTGTTTATCCTTCTCTTTGTTGTTACTTTCTGGTGTACCATTTGAACAGCTTGCCAGAATAATTGTAGACAACATTAATATCCCTATTCGCTTCATAGATTTCCCCTCTTAATTTCGTAATGCATCCACCATCATTTGCTCCGTCCATACAGGAATTCCGAGTGACTCTGCTTTTTCTCTCTTGCTACCGGCATCACTACCTGCAATAACAATATCTGTCTTCTTCGTTACAGAACTTGTCACCTTTGCACCAAGGTTCGTTAATGCTTTCGTTGCTTCGCTACGAGACATGATAGTAAGTTTACCTGTTAAAACAATCGTCTTCTCGCCGAATACCGGATGAATTTCGATATCATCTTTCGTAACCCCAGTATAGCGCATATTTACACCATATTGTTCTAGTTTTTCAAGCAGATGAATGATGTCTTCATTTTGCAAGTAAGTGACTAAAGACTGTGCCATCTTCTCACCAATATCATCAATTTGTGTCAATGTTTCAACTGTGGCATTCTTTAAATTATCCATCGTTCCAAATTCCTGTGCAAGCACCATACTCGCCTTTGCACCTAGATGTCTGATACCTAATCCAAAGAGCAGACGTTCCAGTGAATTGGCCTTAGAAGCTTCTATCGCTGCCAGTAATTTATCGACTTTCTTCTCTCCCATACGTTCTAAAGTTAAGAGTCGTTCACGTTGTAACGTATATAGATCTGCAACGTCATTTATAATATCTTCATTGTATAAGACTTCGACGATACGTTCCCCTAAACCATCAATGTTCATCGCCGTTCTGGAAACGAAATGGATCACACCTTCTACAAGTTTCGCATCACATTTCGGATTGATGCAGCGCAAAGCCACTTCCCCTTCAATGCGTACCAGTTCATGACCACACGACGGGCAAATTTCAGGCATATGGTACGGCTCAGTATCGTCAGGTCTTCTGTCCAATACGACGCGCACTACTTCAGGTATAATCTCTCCTGCTTTTCTTATAACGACCGAATCACCGATGCGTATATCTTTCTCGTGAATTAAATCCTCATTATGCAGCGACGCACGTCCTACAGTAGTACCCGCTACTTTCACCGGCTCTAAAATTGCAGTCGGTGTTACAACACCAGTACGCCCAATAGACAGCTCGATATCCTTTAATGTCGTTATGACTTCTTCAGCAGGAAATTTATAAGCAATCGCCCACTTCGGACTTTTCGCCGTAAAACCGAGCTCATCCTGCTTACTTAAATCGTTTACCTTAATGACGATACCGTCAATATCATAGGCTAGATCATTGCGCGCTTCTGTCCAGTATTTAATATACTCGAACACTTCTTTCATATTACGACAAAGCTTTCGTTCATGATTCGTTTTAAAGCCGATTTCGTCTAACTTGTCTAAAGCTTCACTTTGACTTTGTGCATCAAGCTCTCTTAAATCGTTCACACTGTATAGGAAGATATCTAACTTACGTTTCGCAGTAAGCTTAGAGTCCAGCTGTCTTAATGAACCTGCTGCAGCATTTCGTGGATTTGCAGCTAGCTGTTCTCCAACCTTTTCCCGATATGCATTAAGCGCAAGGAATGACTTTCTAGGCATATAGGCTTCACCACGCACTTCAAAAGTGAGCGGTACAGATAACGTCAATGGTATCGCATGAATGGTCTTTAAATTCTGCGTGATGTTCTCACCCGTTGTACCATCACCACGCGTTAAACCTTGAACGAATACACCATCGACATACTTCAGTGATACTGCAAGACCATCAATTTTCAGTTCAACCATATATTCCACTTCGCCGACTTCATCTTTAACACGCTTATCAAATGCCAGCAAATCTTCTTCGCTGAAGGCGTTGCCAAGACTTAACATCGGTGTATCATGATCAACTTTCTCAAATGCAGAGACCGGTGTCCCACCTACACGCACAGTCGGAGAATCATCCGTCTTCAGTTCTGGATGCTCACGTTCAATATCAATCAGTTCGTACAGTAACTTATCATATTCACTATCAGGTACAGAAGGATTATCCTGTACATGGTATTCATAGTTATACTGGTGTAGCAACTGATGCAGTTCTGTTACTCTCTGTTCAATATTCATACATTACTCCTTCTTTTCAATTGGGGCAAACTGGCTTAACAGTCGCTTCATCCCTACAGATTTGAAGATGATATCCAGTTCTGTTGAACCACCTTTATCCGTCACATTGCTGATTAATCCTTCTCCCCATGATTTATGCATTACTTTGTCACCAACTTTATAGGTAGCTTGAGCTTGAGCAGCAGAAGCCGCTTGCGTCATTCTACGTGCTGGTCCGCGTTTAACACCTGCTGGAAACTTTCTCGCTACTGGTATATCCAGAATATCCTCTGGAATTTCAGAGATAAATCTCGACTTCTTATTCGCTTGTGTTCGGCCGAATAAGTTACGCATCTCAGCATGAGATAAATAAAGATGTTCTTCTGCCCTTGTAATTGCAACGTACATTAAACGACGTTCCTCTTCCATCTCGCTATCACTATTCAAGCTACGGCTATGCGGGAATATCGACTCTTCAAGACCTGCAACAAAGACGACTTTAAACTCTAAGCCCTTTGCTGAGTGCATCGTCATCAGCGTAACTCCCGCTTCTAAATCTGCATTGTCAACATCTGCAACGAGTTGTAAATCTGTCAGGAAATTAATTAAGGACTGTTCTTCAACTGGCGTGTCCTTTTCATAATCTTTCGGCACATTCATAAACTCCTGAATGTTCTCAATACGTGACTGTGATTCTAAAGTATTCTCTGCTTCAAGCATCTTCATATAACCCGATTTATCGAGCAGTGTCTGGGTTAATTCCGTAATAGATAAGAATTCCTGCTGCTTCATTAAGTTGTCCATCATTGTATAGAATTCAACGAGTTTCTCTGTCGTCTTCTTCGGCAGTCCGATAAAATCTACTTCAGCTAGTGCATCAAAGTAACTCAGACCATTATGCTCTGCATAAGCGATAATCTTATCTAGTGCACCAGGCCCTATACCGCGTTTTGGTGTATTGATAATTCGCGTAAAACTGATATCTTCGTTGCTATTAGCAACAAGGCGAAGATAACTAAGCAGGTCTTTAATTTCTTTTCTGTCATAGAACTTTGTGCCTCCGACCATCGTATAGCTGATGTTTGATTTCATCAGCGTTTCCTCGATAACACGAGACTGTGCATTCGTTCGATACAGTATTGCCATATCACTAAGCGCATAGTTTTCACGCTTTTTCTTCAATATCTCTGAAACGATATATTCCGCTTCTGCACGTTCTGACATCGCTTTATAGTAGTTGATCTTAGAGCCATGGTCGTTGTCTGTCCAAAGTGCTTTCGGTTTGCGTTCTGTATTATTTTTGATCACTTCATTTGCAGCAAACAGAATATTTTTCGTCGAGCGATAATTACGTTCTAAAAAGATCGTCTTAGCATCTTTATAATCATCTTCAAAGCTTAAGATGTTATAAATATCTGCCCCACGCCAGCCGTATATCGACTGATCCGAGTCACCGACGACACAAATATTCTTAAATTTATCGGCAAGCATCTTCACGAGCAGATACTGCGCTCTATTTGTATCCTGATACTCGTCGACATGGATATACTGAAACTTCGACTGGTAATAATCCAGAACTTCAGGGACACGTTCAAACAGTTGAATCGTCGTCATAATGAGGTCGTCAAAGTCCAGTGCATGATTCTTAAGCAGCACGCGCTGGTACTCTGTATAAACTTTGCTGATCATCATACTCATAAAGTCACTCGCTGCCTCAATCGCATCATCAGGTGATTTCATTTCATTCTTTAAGTTCGAAATTTCTGCAACGAACATACGTGGATCATACTTCTTCGGATCGATATTCTCACGCTTTAATATATCCTTAACGACAGAACGCTGATCTGTTGGGTCTAATATCGTAAAGTTACGCTCAATACCGATACGGTCAATATCACGTCTTAATATACGGACACACATCGAGTGGAATGTTGATATCCAGATAACATCACTCTCGTCACCGATAATCTTCTTGACACGTTCTTTCATTTCTTTCGCCGCTTTATTCGTAAATGTGATTGCTAGAATCTTATAAGGTGAAACATCTTTCTCGTCAATTAAATAAGCGATGCGATGTGTCAGCACGCGTGTCTTACCAGAACCTGCTCCTGCCATTATAAGAAGTGGGCCTTCTGTCGTCATCACTGCCTGACGCTGCTCTTCATTCATATGTTTTAATAAATCATTCATTATAATCCTACCTTTACTGTTTGTAATGCTGCCTTAATATCTGTATAGATGACGTTCCCAACGACAATTGTATCTGCGACTTCAAGCATCTCTTGTGCGCGTGCGCGTGAATCAATACCTCCACCATATATCAGACGCGTAGATTTCAGTTTTCGTTTTGCAGCCTTAACCATTTCCACATCACCATAGGTTCCGCTATATTCTATATACATTGTCTTCAGCTTATATACTTCCTCAATCATCTCAGCATAGGCTTCAATATCCTCTGTCGATAATACTGTATTCGCCTTCGTTAGCTGCGCCACTTTACTCTCTTTGTTAAGTACAATATAGCCCTCTAATGTAAACAGGTCATAATCAATCATATGACCGAACTGTTTAATTGCTTCGTGCAGTATTCCATTGTGAAACGCTACATCCGAACTATTAAGTACAGAAGGAATCATATAATGATCAAATCCTGGTATCGCACTTTCCAAAGTCGATAATTCTAGTACGCAAGGGACTGTATATCTCCTTACACGGCTCATTAAATCGAGTACATTATCTACCGTTACATTATCAGATCCACCGATAAAGATGGCATCTGTTCCTGACTCGCAAATAAGCTCCAGGTGTGCATCGCTAATTTCTTTCGCTGGATCTAACTTAAATACATGTTGCCAATCTTTCACTTCGTACATAATGTCTCTCCTTTAAATATTATTATTGTATATTATATCATTTATCATTCATAACATTAAAAAAAGAGAGGATGAGATTTTACAATTTCTTCTCATGCTCTCTATTATTGTACTGTCTGATCTTTCGGGTATAATCCAAGATATTCTTCAAGTGTTATGTTCTTAGTAAATATATCTTTTGCAATCTTTGTGCCAACATATCGCACATGCCATGACTCATACTGATACCCTGTAATATTTGACTTACCTTCAGGATACCTGATGATAAATCCATATTTATGTGCATTTTGTGCCAGCCATTCTCCTTCAGTCGTATCACCAAATGAAATCGTTAAATCTTTCGCAGAGTCAACAGAGCCAATATCAAAGGAAAGTCCTGTCTGATGTTCAGAGTAACCAGGGCGTGCACTATAAGTGTCTGCATTCGCATCTCGTGCTTTAAACTCTTTATATAGTTTTTCCTGCATCTGATAAGAACGATAGCCACTTCTTACAACGAGATATTCTTTATCTTTCTTGGCATCTTTAATCATCTGATCTAATTTCATACGCGCGTATCGATTCTCTCCAGGATTGAAATCAGCAGGCAATCTAATTTTCTTATTAACGATGAGTATATCATTAATATATGTAACGCCATTACGCGTTATGCGTTCATATTTCGGTGATGCTACATATGTGTCTTTCTGTGTGACAACTTGTTCATTTGAACAGGCAGCTAAACACACAATAATGATGATGAGTAATTTCTTCATGCTGTTTAACCCCTTATTTTAGACCGAGATATTCTTCTAATGTGAGGCCACTTTCATATACCTTCTCCGCTGTAGGTTGCCCTAGATATCTTAAATGCCACGGTTCATACTGGTACCCCGTAATATCAGTTTTTCCTTTCGGATATCGTATGATGAACCCATATTCATGGACATGACTTATCAGCCACTTACCTTCTTTTGTATCCTCAAAAGATTCCATAAAATCGTCTGTGCCTTCAATATTACCTAAATCAAATGCAAGTCCCGTCTGATGTTCAGAATGACCAGGGCGTGCACTATAGGTGTCTGCCTTCTTCTGTCCATCTCTTGTAACATACTGGTTATATAGTGATGCTTGCGTCTCATAACTTCTAAAGGCACTACGGAGTACGAAGTTTAATCCGTCTTCGTTCCCTGCAGCGATCAACTCATTTAAATGCTGATTTGCCACCTGACTCACATCTGGATGATACGTTTTTGGAAGTGCTATATCTTTATTTACGATGAGAATTCCATCGATATAGGTGATTCCGTCTTTTATTTCTTTGTGATGTGTCGTTGCTCCTTGCTTTTCTTTAACTTGTACCGTTTCTTTTTTATTGTTTTGAGTCTTGTCTTTAGTTTCAACAGGTGCTTTACCCTCTTGGCAAGCAGTAAGCAGCATTGCCGACAACAGTATTACAAATAATTTTCTCACAGATTCTCCTCTTTTCATTTTTCTATTATATGATGAAAAAAGTACCGAATCAATAAAGACCCAGTACCTGTAAATATTAATTGTCTACGTTATTCTTCTTCATCCAATCGATTTAAGACGAGCGTATATGCATCGTTCCCCCATTGAAGTGAACGTTTCACGCGTGAAATAGTAGCGGTAGATGCACCTGATTCCTTTTCAATAGAAGCATACGTATGTCCTTGCTTAATCATTTTCGCAACAAGCAGACGTTGGGATAACGACTGTAATTCATTCACTGTACATAAATCATCAAAGAACAAATAACATTCTTCGCGTGTCTTAAGTGTCAGTATAGCATCAAATAAGTCATCCAGTTGCTTCCCTCTAAGTTTGTCAATTTGCAAAATACTCAGCTCCCTTCAAACTCTTTCATAGTATAATTTTATATCAGCAATATATAGAAGTACAGATAAAACATTTAGCTTTCCGAAACTGATCATTGATTTTGATTCCTTTTATACGATTATCCAATCTTTAATATAATCAAGTTCCTTATACATTGCCGTACATCCTATTGTATTTCAATATACCTTTATTAAACCACGAAACTTTAATTCTTTAAAGTAAAAAACCGCCTAC
>NZ_JASJES010000012.1:0-37360 GCF_030067655.1 Macrococcus sp. S115
AATAATAATGGTGGAGACTAGCGGGATCGAACCGCTGACCTCCTGCGTGCAAAGCAGGCGCTCTCCCAGCTGAGCTAAGCCCCCATATTAAGTAAGTCGGGAAGACAGGATTCGAACCTGCGACCCCTTGGTCCCAAACCAAGTGCTCTACCAAGCTGAGCTACTTCCCGTAGCTAATAATAATGGCGCGCCCGAGAGGAGTCGAACCCCTAACCTTTTGATCCGTAGTCAAACGCTCTATCCAATTGAGCTACGGGCGCATATTATAAAAATTAAATGGTGCCGAGGACCGGAATCGAACCGGTACGGTAATCACTTACCGCAGGATTTTAAGTCCTGTGCGTCTGCCAGTTCCGCCACCCCGGCATTTAATTTCTCCAATGGAGCGAAAGACGGGATTCGAACCCGCGACCCCAACCTTGGCAAGGTTGTATTCTACCACTGAACTACTTTCGCGCACTTATTAAAAATAATTATGAGCCATAGAGGATTCGAACCTCTGACCCTTTGATTAAAAGTCAAATGCTCTACCAACTGAGCTAATGGCTCAAAAATGGTGCCGGAAAAAGGACTTGAACCCTCAACCTACTGATTACAAGTCAGTTGCTCTACCAGTTGAGCTATTCCGGCGTAATATTAAATGGTGGAGGATGACGGGCTCGAACCGCCGACCCTCTGCTTGTAAGGCAGATGCTCTCCCAGCTGAGCTAATCCTCCTGGGTATATATTGCCCGGCAACGTCCTACTCTCGCGGATCGTAAGACCAACTACCATCGGCGCTAGAGAGCTTAACTTCTGTGTTCGGTATGGGAACAGGTGTGACCTCTCTGCCATCGTCACCAGACAAATTTTCAATACTTATATAAGTATAACAGCTTCGAAGATATTTTCAATAGTAAATTTTACACTGCGTTCATGAACTTTACAATTGATTTATTTTCTTTAATGCCACTCGTTTCAAGCGACTTTTATATCTTACAAAATACTCATGTTAAAGTCAACACTTTTTCAATACTTTTTTTCTCATTCTTAAAGTTTTATTTTTCTGATAAATAATCATGCAATAAAAAAACGCTAAAAACCCTTGTTTAAAGGGATTTAGCGCTTAAATTCATTATTTATGTCTCATGTATGGGAATAATAATACATCTCGGATTGATGCACTATCTGTAAGCAACATTACTAAACGGTCAATACCGATACCGAGTCCTCCTGTTGGTGGCATACCATATTCTAATGCTTCGATGTAATCTTCATCCATTTCGTGCGCTTCGTCATTGCCTTGGGCTTTCTCTTCCATTTGCGCTAAGAAACGTTGTTTTTGGTCAATCGGGTCATTTAACTCAGTAAATGCATTCGCGTGTTCACGACGTACAATAAACAATTCAAAACGATCTGTGAAACGTTTATCTTCGGGATTTTGTTTTGCAAGTGGTGATACTTCAACAGGATGGCCATATATAAATGTTGGCTGCACTAAATTTTCTTCTACTTTTTGTTCGAAGAATTCATTTAATACATGACCGTATTTCATATTCGGCTTTACTTCTACACCATGTTCTTTTGCAAGCGCATGTGCTTCTTCGTCTGTATTTACATTATAGAAATCAACACCTGTAAATTCTTTTACAGCATCAACCATATGCCATCTACGCCATTTTGGTGCAAGGTGAATCTCTTCACCATCATACGTTACTGTTGTAGATCCAGTTACTTTCTCCGCAATATAAGCTACCATCTCTTCAGTTAAATCCATAATATCGTTATAATCAGCATAAGCTTCATATAATTCGATCATTGTAAATTCAGGATTGTGACGTGTTGAAATTCCTTCGTTACGGAACACGCGTCCAATTTCATAAACTTTCTCTAATCCACCAACGATTAATCGTTTTAAGTGTAATTCAATCGCAATACGCATGTATAATTCCATGTCTAACGCATTATGATGTGTAACGAACGGACGTGCTGCGGCACCTCCGGCAATTGTATGCATCATTGGCGTTTCTACTTCTAAGAAGCCTTTTGCATTTAAGTAGCTACGCATCTCCTGAATAATTTTACTACGTGTAATGAACGTCTGTGTTGATTCATCGCTTGTAATTAAATCAAGATAACGTTGACGGTAACGTTGTTCTACGTCTTGTAAGCCGTGGAATTTGTCAGGTAATGGGCGTAAAGCTTTCGCAAGCATCGTAAATGATGTTGCCTTAACAGAAAGTTCTCCAGTATTCGTCTTAAACATTACACCTTCAACACCTACAATATCTCCTAGATCAGCACTGTTCCATAAATCGAACTGTTCATCACCCACTGCGTCTTTGCGAACGTAAATCTGAATTTGTCCTTCTAAATCTTTGACATGGGCAAATCCTGCCTTACCTTTACCACGCTTCGTCATAATACGTCCTGCAATCGAAACGTGAGACTCCGCTTCTTTATCATGTAATTCTTCTTTAGAAAAAGCATCCCAATCTTCTTTTAAGCTTTTAGATGTTGCTGTTCTTTCAAACTTCTGTCCAAATGGATCGATTCCTAAATCCAATAAATCTTGCATTTTTTGACGGCGAACCAGCATTTGGTCATTTAATTCTTCAGTCATATTATTCTACTCCTTCTAAAATTTTAGATTCTGATGCTTCTACTTCTTGTTCGAATGTTCTAAGTATATCAACTAATTCATCGCGTGTCTCAGCCTGATTGATTAATTTTCTTGCTTTACCGTTACCTCTAATACCTTTTAAATACCATGATGCATGTTTACGCATTTCCATTACCGCTACCTTTTCACCTTTTAAATTGATCAGACGGTCTAAATGCAATACTGCAACATCCATCTTCTCTGAAATCGGTGGTTCTGGCATAAGTTCTCCAGTTTCTAAATAATGTACTGTTCTATAAATCATCCACGGGTTACCCAGTGCTTCACGACCAATCATAACTGCATCTACACCGGTCTCATCCAGCATCTTCTTAGCAAGTTCCGGACTTGTAACATCACCATTCCCGATAACCGGGATACTTACCGCTTCTTTTACTTGGCGAATGACGTCCCAGTCTGCATGACCTTCATACATCTGCACACGTGTTCTACCGTGTACTGCTATTGCTGATGCTCCTGCTTTTTCAATCATCTTCGCATTCTCTACAGCGTAAATATGTTCATCATCCCATCCAATGCGCATCTTTACAGTTACCGGTTTATTTACTGCTTCGACTACAGCAGAAACCATTTCATAAATTTTCGGTGGGTCCAATAACCATCTGGCACCCGCTTCACATTTAATAATTTTAGAAACCGGGCAACCCATATTTATATCGATAATATCTGCAGTTGTATTTTGATCAACATATTTCGCTGCTTCAACAAGCGTCTCTTTTTCTCCACCAAAGATTTGAAGTGACAATGGGCGTTCATTTTCATCAATATACAGCATCTTCATCGTTTTTTCGTTGTTAAACAAAATTGCTTTATCACTTACCATTTCAGCGCATACTAATCCTGCACCAAATTCTTTAACCGTCAATCTAAATGCCGCATTACATACACCAGCCATAGGCGCAAGCACTACTTTGTTATTAATTTCAATATCTCCAATTTTCCACATATCATTACCCTCACTTATATTGTCTTACTTCCGGGTCCATAGTTACAAGTTCTCTAATTTTCTTATTTAAGACAGGATGTACTGCTTCAGATGCAATTTCAGCTAACGGGATGAGTACGAAGCTTCGCTCATGCATAAAAGGATGTGGTACTTTCAACCTATCATGTTCAATAACAATCTCATCTATTAACAATACGTCTAAATCTATCGTTCTCGGACCCCAATGAATTTTACGTTCGCGACCTAATTCAAGTTCAATACGCTGAATTTCATTTAAAAATGAAATCGGTGTTAAACTCGTTTCAACAACCGCTGCACCATTTAAAAAGTCGTCCTGCTCAACCCCACCAACAGGGACAGTTTCATACAAAGATGATACTGCTAAAAGCTTTGTATCTTGAATTTGCTCAAGCTTTCGCAATGCTTCGTTTATTTGATATTCTCTATCACCTATATTGCTGCCAAAGCTAATATAAACTTTCATTTATTGACGCTCCCTGACGATTTCTACACCCACACCATCATACACACCAGGTATTGGTGGATTTTGTTTTGTAATCTTTACTTTTAACGCCATTATCTGATTATAGTGATTGAAGAGTGTTTTTGCAATACGTTCTGCTACATGCTCAAGTAGTTTAGACTGAATTTGCATCTCGCGCTTCACATCTTCATATACTGCACCGTAGTTTACAGTATGTTCCAGATCATCTGTTTCGCCTGCATGCTTCAAATCTACATCAAGAGAAACGTCTACGATAAAGATCTGACCTATTTCATTTTCCGCTTCAAACACACCATGATACGCATAGAATTGCATTCCATCTATAAATATTCTATCCATCACAATCTCCTTTTAGTTGATCCATTACACGTAAAAATCTACTATTCATCAAAACATTATGAACGCGCACCGCATCTACACCTGCATTCACACCAATTGCCGTTGTTGCAAGTGTCCCTTCATCACGATCGGCAGGTACTGAGTTGTCGTTCAGTAATTCTTTCACCATACGTTTACGACTAGTAGCTAACAATACTTTATATCCTATTTGCGTAAGTTCTTCAAGCCTTCTCATAACCTCAACTTCTTGATTACGGTTCTTTGCAAACCCAATACCTGGATCAAGCCAAATTTTATCTCTTTCAATGCCAGCTTGTTCTGCTGCTCTTGCTTGTGTACATAAATCTGTGATCATATGTTCCATCACATCACCAACGACTTCCGTCTCTGCATTGTGCATCAATACAATATCTGCATCGTACTGTGCTACAACATCGAACATCGACTGATCAAACTTTCCAGCCCATTGGTCATTAATAATACTGCATCCTGCCTTCAGAGCTTCACGCGCTACTTCACTACGAAAAGTATCTACTGAAAGCAGTACCTTTTCATCTTTCAGCGCTTCTATCACCGGAATAACGCGATTTAATTCTTCTTCGATAGAAATCTCTGTATATCCAGGTCGCGTTGAATAGCCACCGATATCGATAATATCCGCACCTTCTTCAATCATCTCTCGCGCATGACTTACCGCGGTTTGTAAAGTATTATATTTTCCACCATCCGAAAATGAATCAGGAGTTACATTCAGGATTCCCATTACTTGTGTTCGTTTCACTTATCTCACCTCATCTTAGTTTGTAAATATTATATCAAAAATAGACAAGGTATAAAAAAATAACAAAATCCCACAAAAATCAATCGATTTAAGTGGGATTCAATAAGGTTATTAATCCGCTAAGTTAGCAAATAATACTGTTGATAAATAACGCTCCCCGTTACTTGGGATGATTGCAATAACATTTTTATCTTCACCAAGTTCGACCGCTTTATCAATTGCAGCTTTGACCGCAGCACCTGATGAAATTCCTACAAGAATACCTTCTTCTTTGGCTATTTTTCGACTCATTTCCATCGCTTCATCATTCGTTACTTGCTGAATGCTTGTATAAACCTCTGTATCTAAAGTTTGAGGTACAAAGCCTGCGCCGATACCTTGTATTTTATGCGGTCCAGGTTGTCCGCCACCTAATACTGGAGAATCGGCAGGTTCTACCGCGACAATCTCAACATCTGGATTATGTTTTTTTAATACGCGTCCAGCACCTGTTAGTGTTCCGCCCGTACCAACACCTGAAATAAAGGCATCAATCGATAACCCTTCCATCGCTTCAATAATCTCAGGTCCTGTCGTCAGTTCGTGCACTTTAGGGTTGGACATGTTTTCAAATTGTTGCGGCATAAAGTAACCATTTTGTTCTTTAAGTTCATTCGCTTTTTGAATTGCACCCTTCATTCCTTCAGCGCCAGGAGTAAGTACGAGCTCAGCACCATATGCACGTAACAATGTACGACGCTCTTGACTCATCGTATCCGGCATAACTAAAGTCGCTTTATAACCTTTTGCTGCTGCCACCATTGCAAGACCAATTCCAGTATTTCCTGACGTCGGTTCGACAATCGTATCACCAGGTTTAATAATACCTTCTTTTTCGGCTGCTTCAATCATCGCAAGTGCGATTCTATCTTTCACTGAGCTTCCTGGATTTTGATACTCTAACTTTACATAAATATTTGCTGCTCCAGCTGGAACAATATTGTTCAACTTAACTAAAGGTGTATTCCCGATTAAGTCTGTAATGCATTCAACTCTTTGTGTCATGATAATTCCTCCAAATTGTAATTTTATTCTTATTACACTTATCGGATTTATTATATCAAATTCACACACAAGATAAAAATATTCAAGCTTATATTAATCTGTAATCAATGCTCTAAGATCTTCTTCAGAATAATGATATTGTTCTCTACAGAAATGACACTCTACTTCTGCACCATGATCTTCTTCAATCATGCTTACAATTTCCGCCTCTCCTAAGCCTTTAATAGCAGCAAGAAACTTCTCTCTACCACAATTACATTTAAATTCTATAGGCATCTGATCGAGTATACGAATATTGTCTTCTCCAAGCACTTCTTCAAGCACTTGTTCAGGAGACAAACCACGATCAATCAAAGTTGAGATTGGAGTTAAGTTCGCAAGACGCTCTTCTAATAAAGAGATTGTTTCTTCGCTCGCACCAGGCATCAGCTGAATGATAAAACCACCTGCTGCTTCAGTAACTTCTTCAGGTGTACATAATACACCGAGACCTACAGCACTTGGTACTTGTTCACTTGTCGCAAAATAGTAGGTAAAATCTTCAGCAATTTCACCATTATGCAATTCAGTAGATCCTGTAAAGTAGTCTCTCATCCCTATATCTTTAACCACTCGTAAAAACCCATTTGCTCCCACTGCGGCACCAACATTCATCTTACCTGGACGAATAGATTCAACTTCTATATGTGGATTTTCTACGTAACCTCTTACTTCACCTTTACCATTCGCATCAACAACGATTTGTCCTAATGGTCCGCCACCATTAATCGTTATCGTCAATTTTTCTTCATTCTTTAACATTGCACCCATCATCGCTCCAGCAGTAATCGTTCTACCTAACGCCGCTGTTCCTACACGCCATGTGTCATGCTTTTGTCTTGCAGTTTCAACTGTATTTGTAGTACGTACACTAAAGGCACGTACTTCATCATTAAATGCTAAGGCTCTTACTAAATAATCTTGTGTCATCTTGACTCTCCTTTAAAAAATCCCTTTTCATCTCATAGTAAAGAAGAAAAGGGATTGGTTTGTTAAAATTTATCTTTATCTAATCTATCTACTTTAGGTTCTGGTTCTTGTTCATTTTCTTCAACAGGTACATCTGGATTTTTTAACTGCTCTTTCACTTCTTCATAAGATGAGCCTGTTTCTTCTTCATCTTCATCCTCATCCTTAATCGTAACACGGCTATTATCTGAAGTATTGTCCATTACTTTCTCATCTTTTTCTTTAATATGATATAAATGAGAATCATCGTAGCTTACTTCTGGTAGTGTCCCGTTTTCAAATAAGCTATTGATTTGGTTGGCAACTAGTGTTTCTTCTGTTAATAACGTCTTAGCAATTAAATTAAGTTTGTCTTGATTTTCAAGTAAAATCTGTTTACAACGTTCGTAACTTTCTTTGATGATACGTTGTACTTCAAGGTCAATCTCATAAGCAATCTGATCTGAATAATTAGCTTCGTGACCCATATCACGTCCAAGGAATACTTCACCTTGTGATTGGCCGAATTGTAATGGTCCAAGCTTATCGCTCATACCATATTCAGTTACCATTTTACGAGCAATTCCTGTCGCACGCTGGAAGTCATTGTGTGCACCTGTAGATACTTCACCGAATGTAATTTCTTCTGCTACTCGTCCACCAAGTAAACCAACAATCTTGTCTAACAACTCAGGCTTCGTCATGAAATAACGATCTTGCTTCGGTAACATCATTGCATATCCACCGGCATTTCCACGTGGAACGATTGTTACTTTGTGAACCATCTCTGCTTCATCAAGTACACAACCGATAATGGTATGACCTGCTTCGTGCCATGCAACAATATTTCGTTCTTTTACCGAGATAACACGTGATTTCTTCGCTGGACCAGCAATTACACGGTCTGTTGCTTCATCAATATCACGCATATCAATTTTAGTCTTACCTTGACGTGCCGCAACAAGTGCTGCTTCATTTAATAGATTTTCTAAATCTGCTCCAGAGAACCCAGGAGTACGTTGGCTAAGTGCCTTTAAGTCTACTGTTTCATCGAATGGTTTGTTACGTGCATGTACTTTAAGTACTGCTTCACGACCCTTAACGTCCGGTGCACCTACTTGAATTTGACGATCAAAACGTCCTGGACGAAGTAAGGCAGGGTCAAGTATATCCGGTCTGTTCGTAGCTGCAATCATAATGATTCCTTCGTTTTCACCGAAACCATCCATTTCAACTAATAACTGGTTTAATGTTTGTTCACGTTCATCGTGACCGCCACCGACACCAGCACCACGTTGACGTCCTACTGCATCAATTTCATCGATAAAGATAATACATGGTGCATTCTTCTTTGCATTTTCAAATAAATCACGTACACGACTAGCACCAACACCGACAAACATTTCCACGAAGTCAGAACCACTAATTGAGAAGAATGGTACGCCTGCTTCACCAGCAACTGCACGTGCAAGCAATGTCTTACCTGTACCAGGAGGTCCTACTAAAAGAACACCTTTAGGAATTCTTGCACCCATCTTCTTAAATTTACGATTGTCTTTTAAGAAATCGACAATTTCAACAAGCTCTTGCTTCTCTTCATCAGCTCCAGCAACATCGCTGAAACGTACTTTTTTCTTCTTATCGTCATATAATTTGGCTTTCGATTTACCGAAATTCATAACACGGCCACCGCCGCCGCCACCTTGTGATTGAGAGAGGAAGAAGATAAAGACGAATGCTAATAATAAAATCGGGATTAGTGTACTTAACATACCTAAAAATACATTTTCTTTATCAGCTGGTTTAATATCAAACTTTAAATCACCTTTTTGATCTTCGGCAATTTTAGTAATCTTCTCTAAATCTTTCTGGTTGTTATACATCAGTACAGAAGTAAATGTTTCATTTGCTTTTGCACCTTTTAACTTTCCTTTTACGAGGTAAACTTCCTGTCCTGGCTGAATTGTCATTTCTTCAACTTCGCCTTTTTCAAGTTCGGACATGAGTTTTGTATATGTCATTTGCTTGGGCATTGATCCAGTGCCGTTAATCATAGAGAACACACCGAATATTACAATACCAACAAGCGCTACCATTAAAATACTACGAAAGGCTTTTTGCATTCAAATTTTCCTCCTACTCCATATATAAAGCTAAAAAGCATTTTACCATATTTAACTATATTCAATCTACTATTTAAACTTAAGGGGAAATAACAACATTTGAGTGTTATTTAGTATATACTTCTTCTTTCAGCAAACCGATATACGGCAGATTTCTATAATGCTCTTGATAGTCAAGGCCATATCCTACTACAAACTCATCCGGTATTTTTTCACCTACATATTTTGCTTCGATATCTACCTTTCTGCGCATTGGTTTATCGAGTAATGTGACGATTTCGATTGAGTTAGCCTTGCGATACTTTAATAAGTCTACAATAGCATTTAACGTAGTACCTGTCTCAAGAATATCTTCTATGATGATCAAATCACGACCTTCTACAGAAACATCTAAATCCTTCAAAATCTTTACTTCTCCAGTGGATTCCATTCCGCCATGATAACTAGACACATCCATAAATTCTAATTCAACATGGGTATCAATATTTTTAATAAGATCTGCCATGAATAAAATTGATCCCTTTAATATACCGATACACAGCGGGTTTTTCCCAGCGTAATCTTTAGTGATTTCACTTCCTAACCGTTTGCAAGTATCTTGAATTTGTTCGCTCGTTAAAATTGTACTTTTAATATCATTGTGCATATTAATACTCCTTTGAAATTTTTATATGTTGATTCATAAAATGGTTACTCGACTTTAAACTTCCAATAGCAATGATTATTCCCTCATATACTATGAGCGGAATAGTGTCTCTTTCATATATGGGAATCTTTAAATCTTTCATTATTCTAGAAACCTTTTGATGATGACCATCAGTAGAGAGCACATCTCCTTCTTGACGATTCCTTACTATTATATCACTTTTTAAATAATTTACTTGAATCATATATTCATTAAATTTATACTTCCCTGGTAACGAAATGTGAAGAAAGTTATTCTTCTCTTCTTGTTTACGCACCGTAATGTGGTCATAGGCCATATACAATGTATATTCTCCAAATGTATATGACGCGTGCGTAGCCTCCGTCTTCATCACTCGTATGATCTCATCAACTTCACGCACACTGATAGATTCATCTATAAAATGACTTAATAATGACTGGATGACATATTGCTGCACAAGATGATTCTCTTTCTTTAGCTGCGTACGGTTAACACTGTTAATTTCTATACCTTCTGAATACTTCACCGCACATTGTCTGACCAATGATTGTGCCAAGTCTATGTAATGGGCAACGTGTAGCAAGTTATCTTTTGAAAGCTTTGCCTCATCTAACTTATCTATAATTTCATTCCTTATGTAATTACGAGTATACTTTATCTCTTCGTTTGATTCATCTTCCATAAATGGAACACGTTCACGCTCTGCATATTGATACAATTCTGATTTAGAATAATTTAATAGTGGCTTCCCGTAATTCACCGTACCCTTTACAATCATCTGCATACTTGGAGGCTGAAAAGTAAAACGGTTAGATAGCAACCTGAAGAATATCGTTTCAATCTGATCATCTTTATGATGCGCGGTCAGAACCCAGCTGATACCTTTTTCTTTTGCAGTCCACTCAAAAAAAGCATAGCGGAGTTTCCTCGCTTTGTGCTGAATACTTTTGCTTAAATCGAAAGTTCCTTGTGGTATCGTATAGACGATAAGTTCGAGTCCATGTAATGTACAATATCGTTGCAACATCTCTTGTTCTTCTTGCGATATATCACGTAACTGATGATTAACATGTAGTACATATAACTGCTTAAAGCACCCTGATTGTCTTATTTTATCGAGTAATACCATACTATCAACACCGCCCGAAACAGCAACGCCAATGTTCTCATCTTTTTTCCAGAAACGTTCCATTTCATCACCTTTTATCAATAAAATAAAACAATCTCACTAAAGTAATATTTAAGTGAGATTGTTTAATGCTAAAAAATAATATTAGCGTTTTGATCCACGACCACCACGACGAGATTCTGATTGTCGCTTAATTGAAGTTTGTCTGTCTTCACTGTCTTTTAGGAAGTTTGATAATTGTTTCTCAAAATCTTCCGGTTTTTTTTCAACTTTAGGGGCTACAGGTTTTTTAGGACGCTCTTTTGCTTTCTTAATAGAAAGACTAATTTTACCATCCTGACCAATCGTCAATACTTTAACTTCTACTTCATCGCCGACTTTTAAATGATCTGCAACATTCTCTACATAGCTATCTGCAACTTCACTGATGTGTACAAGACCACTTTTTCCTTCAGGTAATTCAACGAAAGCACCGAAATTTTTAACACCTGTAACTTTACCTTTTAATTTGTTTCCAACTTCAATTGACATAAGATTAATAAATCCTCCTGATAAAATTCTTCATAATATACCATTATATGCTTACTCACTACTTTTTACAACGCTATAAATCTAAATAGTCAGTGAATTCTTTATTGCCCTTCACTATCTGACTTCGAATCTTTATTATCCGGTAACTTAAAGATTACTTCTCCATCATTGCTCAGGAAATATTCACTTCTTGCTATTTTCTCAATATATTCTTTACTATTGAGTTGTTTTAGCTTTTCTCTAAGTACAATCTCTTTTTCCTGCAATTGCTTATATTCTGCACGTTGCTTAGCATGCTCTTCTTTTAGGTGGTTATTGACACTTATCTGATATAACAACACTCCTGTTAGAAGTAGCAAGATACTCAATAATCCTCCACCGAATACGAACAACCTTTTCTTTATTACTCGATTATTTTTTCTTTTCCTTCGTTCTCGCAACGCTTTTTCTGAAATATAGTCATTGTCCAGATTACTCACTTTTTTTGCCACGCATAACACCTCTATTCATCAGCGTGTATTTTTTCTTCTGACACCACTTCAAACATACCTTTTGCATTATCTTTTGTTGCATGCTCTTTTAAATCAGTCACTTTAACCGTGATAACACGTTGTCCAAGCCTTACTTCCAATACGTCATCAATCGTTACATTGCTTGAGGCCTTAGCCACATTGCCATTGATTTTAATGCGTCCCTGGTCACTGACTTCCTTTGCTAAAGTACGTCTTTTTATCAACCGTGATACTTTTAAATATTTATCGAGTCTCATTCTCTTCACCTACCAATACTTTAAGTGCTTGCTGAACTGTCATTTTCTGATTGTTAACCAAATCATATAATTTTAAATATAAATCTGCAAAAATTTTCTCTTGTTTTATCTGTTTTTCTTCTTTACCTTCTGATTGCTTTGCATTTTTCCACACTTGATTTAATTCTTCAATGCTGTTTACTTCTACTCCTTCTCCAAATATATGCGGATGACGTCTAATCATCTTTTCGCTAATAGCCTGGACAATTTCACGTGTATCAAACATCATTGACTTCTTGCCAATCGCACCATGGAACACTACTTGAAGAAGTATATCTCCTAACTCTTCAAGTATATGGTCGATATCATCATTATCAATCGCTTCAAATAATTCATATGCCTCTTCCAAAAGGTAACGTTTCAAGCTAGAATGGGTTTGAACTTTATCAAATGGACATTCGTCATCTGCAACTAATCTATCCATAATGGATGTTAAATATTCAAAATCTCCAGCATAATGTTCTTGACTTAACGCAGGTACAAAAAGCGAAGTTAAATTAGATAGCTCAAAGTCATGATCCATCTCATATAAAGGGCACCACTTAACTGCTGATCCTTGCCCTCTGGCACCTGTAACTATAGCAACTTTGTGATCGTCAGGGTATTTCTCCATCAATGTAACTTTCACATCTCCTGCTATCATCTGATCGTATACTTGCGTGATGATTAATGCATTTCTAATATTAATCGCTTCACTTGTCATCATCGTCCCGTCCAGCATTTGAAATCCATTATTAGGATCAAATGATACTGCCTGGAATAAGTCATCGATAAAGCTTTTCCCACCTAACACTTCTATATCGATAGCTTTATCCTGTAATAATAACTCCGTTGTAGATTCTGCCACCATTGGATGTCCAGGAACTGCATAAACAATATCATCATCCATCGCTTTTTCTTTTAAAGTCTGAACAATTTCTGCATATACTTCGCTAAATTGATCATGCTTTTCATACACTTCATCGAAACTGATCCACTCGATATCTTCTAAATCTTCTACTACCGGATGCGTTAATGTACGAACATATACTTTATCTACTTTATTTAAAAAGCGATAAATACCAAACGGTAGTTCATCTAACCCATAGTTCCCTAATCCTACCACTGTTATCTTACCCATCAAATCATCCTTTCATTAATTTTATCATTATATTTCCAAACGGTAGATGATACCACTCTTGTACACTGATAATCTTCCATTTCACCATAGCATACAATACAACAGTCAATCCTATAACCACACCCATAATAGATACACCCATAGCTGTAAGTCTTGTACTATAAGGAATCACTAATATGCATTGAATGGCGATACTCATTACAGTAAGTGCTAGCAACCAGCGTTTTATAAAGGTATTTAATTTTAGTTCATATATTTTTTGTACTTTGTAATAAAGACATAGTGTATACATTACAAGTCCAGCCACAGTAGCTATTGATGCCCCTGTGATGTCGAACTGTGGTATTAACAACAAGTTAAGCAGAAACTTCGTCATGATTCCGGCTATGACAGCTACCAACTGAATACGAAATGCGTTATAGATTTGTAGCATGGCTGTAAACATAATAATCAGTGATACGAATATTACAGATAACATATATATGGCTAACGCTTCATATCCCGTTATCGTTTCAAATAAAAATAAATTTAGAGGACGAATTAAATTCATCAATCCTACAGCAGCTGCACTACTGAAAACGATCGTTATCTTCAAAGCACTATCCGCATAAGATTTCATTTCAGTTAATGCATTCTTAGCTCTGCACTCTGCTAATACTGGAATGAGCACGAGCGAAAATGACGTTGTTACTATAAGCCCCACTTGAATTAACGAGCTGCCTCGGTCATAAACTCCTTTTAGTTCTTTTGCTTCATCTAAACTCATTATTTGTTTCAGTTGATTAATCATCGTAAAACTGTCAACCAGCTGCCATAAAATGAGTACTAAATAACTTAAGCTATAAAAAAATATTAAAGTAAAGAAATCGAGATAATAGGTTCGTACCTCATTGTTTTGATAATTACTTTCAAGATGCGTAAATCCTTTTACCTTTAAATAGATATAAGCAGCACTCAAACCTAAAAACGATCCGAATATACTGATGCTACCACTTTCATACACTGAAAAATCAGCTTTTACAAACAAGGTAATTGCAAACAATATCGTTGTAACCCTAACAATCTGTTCAATAACCTGACTGACAGCAATATGCTCCATTTGATGTTTTCTTTGAAGCTGTCCACGCGCCAAAGCCACAAATGGAAATGGTAGGAGTACTAATGCAGATACTTGCAACATGCGCTCAAGCTCTGTATCTCCCATAAGAAATGCAATATGTTTACTAAATACAACAATTAACACTAAACTCAGTAAACTAACCATCGCCAGTATACTTCTTAACTGTTTCATAAATAAAGTGTCATACTGCGACTGACTGACAACGGAGGGAATCGCATTTAAAGATAGCACTGAGACAATTGCAATTAGCGGATACACTTGTTGATAAGCATATAACCCGGTATCCCCTAATACATTTTGGTATGGCACTCTATATATTGCACTTAATACCTTTACGAATAGCATTGTAAGCGTTAAGATAATTACGCTATTAAAGACTGGCTTATTCTCCATCCATCATAATTCCTTCCTGAATTCGATGAGATAGCTGCACAAGTGCAGATAACCAATTTGATTGTTTCTTTAATATAAATGTCAGTTTATTATCTTTATATTCAATCTTCAAATCTCTGCCAAAAGATTCTGTCGCTTTAAATAAACGCTCACCATTAACTTTAGTCGTTGTTGCTTCTGAAGCTTCCAGTTCAATCGATTTTCCTGTGTCTCTCACTTGTACAATACCGAAGCTTAATGCATTTACTTTAATTTCAACAATTTTCATGAGGTGATCTACGGCTTCTGGATATTCCCCGTAACGATCGGTCATTTCGTCTTGGACATCGATCAGTTCCTGCTCTGTCGTAACACTACGTAATTTCTTATAAAATTCAATCTTTGCCTGTTCTTCTCTTATATATTCTGCCGGAATATATGCATCTATTTCTACATCAATCTCTAATTGTGGCACCGCTTCTTCCTCTTTAATCCCCCGTTTTTCATTCACTGCTTGCTGTAGCATTTCTGAATACAGGTCATATCCCACTGAATCAATGAATCCGTGCTGTTGTTTTCCTAGTAGATTCCCTGCACCACGAATATTTAGATCACGCATCGCAATTTTAAAACCTGAACCAAGTTCAGTAAATTCCTTAATCGCTTGTAGTCTTTGCTCTGCAACTTCAGTGAGTACTTTATTCGGCGCATGAAGGAAGTATGCATAACTAATTCTATTACTACGACCAACACGTCCGCGCAGTTGGTACAGCTGACTTAATCCGAAACGATCTGCATCTTCAATTATCAATGTATTTGCATTCGGCACATCCACCCCTGTTTCGATAATCGTAGTTGTAACAAGAATATCATATTCGCCATTAATAAAGCCGAGCATCGTTTCTTCCAATTCTCTTTCAGACATTTGTCCATGTGCTACCGCAATCCTCGCATCAGGCATCATCATCTCGAGCTGTTCTGCCTTTTGATAAATGGTAGCAACGCGATTATAAAGGTAAAACACTTGTCCATTCCTTGATAATTCTCTTTCCATCGCTTCTTTTATGAAGTTATGCTGGTACTCAAGTACGTAAGTCTGCACTGGGAATCTATTTTCTGGCGGCGTCTCAATCACCGATAAATCTCGTACACCTAACAAACTCATATGCAATGTTCTTGGAATTGGTGTCGCTGTTAGAGTTAATACATCTACATTCGTCTTTAATGCTTTAATCTTTTCTTTATGCGTCACGCCGAAACGTTGCTCTTCATCTACAATCAGCAATCCCAGATCTTTGTATACGATATCTTTCCCGAGTAATTTATGTGTTCCGACAACGATATCTACAAACCCTGATTTGAGTCCTTTCTTTGTTTCATTAACTTCTTTCGTCGTTCTAAAACGACTCATCATCTGCACTTCTACCGGATAATCCTGCATACGCTCAATAATTGTTTCATAATGTTGTTGGGCTAAGATTGTTGTAGGTACCAAGAACGCAACTTGTTTCCCATCCATAACAGCTTTAAATGCCGCGCGAATTGCAACTTCCGTTTTACCGTATCCAACATCTCCACATAACAGACGATCCATCGGCTTACTTTTTTCCATATCACCTTTAATTTCGATAAGACTTTGCTTTTGATCATGCGTCGGTTCATACGGAAAGTCCATTTCAAAGTTTTCTTGTTCTTCAGTATCCGGACCAAATTGATACCCTTCTATGCGTTCGCGTTCTTGGTAGAGCTTTAATAATTCTTCCGCAATATCCTCAACGTTCTTTTGAACACGCGCTTTCGTTTTTTTCCACTCTGTTCCGCCAAGTTTATTGAGCTTTGGATCCTTATCTTCTGAACCAACGAATTTTTGTACTTGGCTCATCTGATCAACAGGGACAAACAGTTGATCCGTACCTTTATATTGAATCTTAATATAGTCTTTATGCAGTTTATTAACGAGCAATGTCTCTACACCAAGATAACGGCCAACACCGTGATGTGTATGAACAACATAATCACCTATATTTAGTTCTTGATACGATTTTATTTTCTCAGCATTTGATAATTTTTTTTGAGTACGTTTTGGTTTTTCTTTACGTAACTTAAACAGTTCTCGCTCCGTTATAACAACTAGTTTCATATAAGGAAGTTCGAGCCCTTCTGAAAGATCCCCTTGTACAATTGTAGATATACCAGGCTTGCTTTCATCGATATTAAATGTTACTGGAAGATTCATATCAGTGAGCATCGACTTAATCTTTTCTTTTCGCGTATCATTTGTTGCTAACACCACTATATTAAAGTCATTCTTACGATAACGATCAAACTCTGAGAACATTAAGTCATATTGACCATAAAATTGTTGCACAGGTTTACATGAAAACTTAAAAACCTCATCGATCACTGCAGTCATACTTGCAGTAAATAAAGTGAAGTACGCAACTTTATGTTTATTCGTAAGTGCTTCTAAACTACCTTCTTTGATAAACGTCTGACCAATAAATCCACGACCAGATTCGATCAGTGATTCCATAAATTCGCTGTTTTCTCGAATCGCCGCATCTTTAGCCTCTATCACACGATTATATTCATCAATCACAATGATGGCATCCTCTTTAAAATAATCTGCAATTGTCGTCTCTTCACGATAGGCAAATTTAACCATGCGACGCAGAATATTATGACTAAACAACTCCGTCATATTAAGTTTTACCGTTTCATAAGTTTCTCTTAAATCATCTCGGACATTCGTCTTAATCTTCGTACGTGTGTTCTCAAATGCTTCGCTGAGATTATCTGACATCAACTTTAAATCTTCAGCAGAAAAAATAAATTCACTTGCAGTCGATAACTCCACCTTATCTATATTATGCAACGAACGTTGACTATCAATATCAAATGCACGAATCGAGTCTACTTCGGTGTCAAATAGTTCGATACGTACAGGTTCACCAATCATTGGGTATATGTCAATGAGTCCTCCACGAACGGAAAATTCTCCTAATGTTGTTACACGTTCTGTCTTTTGATATCCCATATCAATGAGTCGTTGCTGCAATTCCACTAAGTCTATATCAATACCTAACGTAATTTCTAAATGATATTTTAGGAATGTTTCTTTTTGACTAATTAATTTCTCAAGCCCATTCACCGGAATGAGAAATAGCCCATTTTGGCCTTTTGCCAAATGGGTGAGGGTTCTTATACGCTCTTGCATAAGGTCCGGACTCTTTGTAGAGAATTCTTCAATCATGATATCTTGTACAGGAAATTTGAAGACATCTTCTTCATTGACGAGCTGTACGAGATCTCTTTCTAACCTTTCAGCCTGATAAAGGTTGCTTGTAACAACAACCATCTGTTTTTGATGATGCATATAACTTTCAGCGAGCATCATTGCTTTTGCAGATGGGTTTAATCCAGTGATTAGTATATTTTTATTACCGATTGCATTGTTATAATCTTGAAATCGCTCATCTTTATATATGAGTTTATCTATTATTTGTTTCATACATCACCATTATACTGATTCATAATATTTTCAAATCTTTCACCTGCGATGAATGCCTCTACCGCCTTAATAGTCTGATCTATTACTTTATCCATAATAATCATTTCATCATGGGTAAATTTCTGTAAAACAAAGTCAACGACCTTTAAATGGCCCGTCGGTCTACCAATACCGATTCTAATTCTTTTAAACTGATCTGTTCCTAGATGCTGAATCAATGATCTAATACCATTATGTCCCCCAGCAGATCCTTTTTGGCGTAAGCGTAGTCTACCAGGCGGCATATCTAAATCATCATATAATACAAGTAAATCTTCTGTTGAAACATTAAAGTAATCCATCAATGGCCTCACTGCTTCGCCAGACAAGTTCATATATGTCATTGGTTCAATTAGCAGGACTTTTTCACCATTTATCATCGCAATTGTATAGAGACCTTTAAATTTCTGTTGATTGAGCTCTAAATTATATGATTCAACCAAACGATCAACTACCATAAAACCTATATTATGTCTTGTTAATTCATATTTCTTTCCAATATTCCCTAAACCAACAATGCACTTCATAAATTATTCCTCCGAATTAATAATACTTCCATTATAGACAAATTATAATAATAATTCATTAAAGACACAAAAAGAGATGAGACTATAAGCCTCATCCCTAAAAACTAACGTATTATTCAGCTTTTTCTTCGCCTTGAGCGTCCTCTTCAGAAGCTTCTTCACCTTCAGCAGCTTCGCCTTCTTCTGACTCTACTTCGACTGTTGGTGGAACTACAGATACAATCGCTTCATCGTCTTCATTATTAATTGTATAAGCTTTACCTGATTTCAAATCTCCTACCATAATTGAGTCTCCGATATTTAATTCAGTTACATCAACTTCAATCGTTTCAGGAATTTCATCTGGTGTAGCTGTTACAGATAACTGGAACAGTGGCTGTTGAACTACGCCACCTTCTTTAACACCTTGAGCTTCGCCTGTTAAATTTATAACAACATCTACCGTTAATTCAGATTTCATATTAATTGCTAAGAAGTCAATATGCGTAACCTTATTTTTAAGAGGATCGACTTGATAATCTGAAACCATAACTTTAATAGTTTTTGCACCCACTCCTAGTTCAATAACTCCGTTGCGCCCAACTTCACGAATAACTTTAACGAATTCAGGCTCATCTACTTTAACTGAAGTATTTGATGCACCGTAGCCATAAACAACTGCAGGAATCTTACCTTCATTTCTAATCTTGTTTAGTTCACCTTTAGTTTGTTTACCTTGTCTAATAATTGCTTTTAATGAAGTCATAATATAATCTCCTTTTTGCGCACCATCGCGCTCCTACGTTTACCCATCAGTTGTGAAAACCTGCTTGTAAAACGTTTATTGTGTTCATCGATATATTATAAATACCCATTATTTTTAACTAATAAACATAATTTTTAATTTTTAATTTTTACTTCGAAAGATGCAACAAAACCCTTTTTACTATTATGATTGACGGCCTAGACGACTGAATGCTCCTACCCAATTTCTTCTTGTTACTAATCAAATAAAATACTTACAGACTCTTGTTCATATACACGCACAATTGCCTGTGCTAAAAGTTCTCCTACAGATAATTGCTTAATCTTAGCTGGCTTATTCTCTTCTGGTAGAATAATGGAATTTGTTACAACCAGCTCTTTAATAGCCGAGTCCTCGATACGTTGATATGCTGGCCCTGATAGTACAGGGTGCGTACAACATGCATATACCTCTTTAGCACCTTTATCAATCAGCGCTTGAGCAGCAAGTGTAATTGTACCAGCAGTATCAATAATATCATCGATGATAATCGCCGTCTTACCATTGATATCTCCTACAATATTCATAACTTCTGCTACATTCGGTTTTGGACGACGTTTATCAATAATCGCAATCGGCGCTTTTAATCGATCTGCCATCTTACGTGCACGTGTCACCCCACCATGGTCAGGTGATACAACTACGATAGACTCTTTGTCAATCCCTTCTTTCGCATCGAAATAATCTGAAAGAATCGGAACACCCATGAGGTGGTCAATTGGAATATTGAAAAATCCTTGAATTTGCGGCGCATGTAAATCAAGAGCAATTACACGGTCTGCTCCTGCTTTTTCCATCATATCTGCAACAAGTTTTGCCGTAATTGGTTCCCGACTTCTTGCTTTACGATCTTGTCTTGCATAGCCATAATATGGCATCACGATGTTAATAGTTTCTGCTGAAGCACGCTTTAGTGCGTCAATCATAATTAATAGTTCCATTAAGCGTTCGTTAACAGGATTTGAAGTAGGTTGAACGATGAATACATCACATCCTCGAATACTTTCTTCAATATTAATTTGAACTTCCCCGTCACTAAAACGTTTAACACTTGATTTTCCTAAAGGAATACCTACGACTTTAGCAATTTCCTCTGCTAAAGGTTTATTACCATTTAATGCAAAGATTTTTAAAGACGTATTCTTATATTCGCTGTTCATCATTTTTTAAGCCTCCGTTTTGAAATATGAATATTTATTTATCATAATAGCCATCTTTAGTTGTCTGACGCGCACGACCTAGTGCCAGACTTTTTTCAGGTACATCATCAGTAATGGTAGAACCTGCTGCGATAAAGGATTCATCGCCAATTGTAACAGGTGCAACTAGATTCGAGTTGCAACCGATAAACGCATCTTTCCCAACAATTGTTTTAAATTTATTTGTACCATCATAATTGACAGTAATGGCTCCACAGCCTATATTCGTTCTAGCACCGATCTGTGCATCTCCTATATAGCTTAGATGTGACACTTTTGCTTCATCATCCAACTTTGCTTTTTTGATCTCTACAAAATTTCCAACCTTTACATCCGTTCCCAAGAGACTTCCCGGTCTTAATTGAGCAAACGGCCCAATTGTCGTAGAGTCACCCACCTCAGATTCAGCGATTACAGAATGCTTTATTGTTACGTTGTCGGCAATCTTACTATCTGAAATAGTACTACCGGAAGTAATGATGACATCATTACCAATTTGCGTGCTTCCCTTTAACATCACATTCGGTTCAATAATTGTGTCGCTACCGATGACTACATCCGATTCTATGTATGTCGTTAATGGATCAATAATGGTTACACCATTCATCATATGTTGTTTGTTAATTCTTAAACGTAGCGTTTGTTCTGCTATAGATAAATTATATCTATCATTAATCCCTAATGTTTCACTAAAATCTTCAGTGACATATGCTTCAACAAGTTCATTTCTTTCACGTAGTAATTTGATTACATCCGGAAGATAGTACTCGCCTTGTGCGTTGTTGTTATCGACTTGTCCAAGCAGTTCGAATAACAATGCGTTATCAAAGCAGAATGTTCCCGAACTCACTTCATTTATTAGTCGCTCTTCTATCGAAGCATCCTTCTCTTCAACAATGCGCTCTACTGCACCATGTGTATCGCGAATAATTCTACCGTAGCCAAATGGTGTATTTGTCTTAGCGGAAAGAATCGTCGCTTTTGCACCTGTTAATTCATGATGCGCAATAAATCCGGCAATTGTTTCTTCAGAGATTAATGGCGTATCTCCACAAATGACAATTGTTGTTCCTTGTTTACCTTCTAAATGTTCTGCAGCCATTTGTACAGCATGCGCAGTACCAAGTTGCTCACTTTGCATACTGAATAATGATTGATCTCGTAAAGCAGCCTTTACATCTTCGGCACCGTATCCCACAATCGTTACGATTTCAGTAACGTCTGCTTTCTTAATATTATCTATGACATGTTTCACCATCGGCTTACCACAGACAGGATGCAACACTTTGTGAAGTTTCGACTTCATTCTCGTCCCTTTACCTGCAGCGAGAATAACAGCTTGTCTTGTCATCATATGTCCTCCATTTTGAGTGATATTATAGTTTATGATAGAGCATCTTTTCTTAAGTACCCAGTCTATAATATTTTAACATATTTTTTATCTATTTAGGGCAATTTTCGGAAGGCATTGAAAGCAAATTTCGAAAGTGCCAACAATCCATTAAAAAAAAAGATAGGCATCTGCCTACCTTTTTTATGCTTTTAAATCTTCTGATAACGCCGTATCTGAATCAGACTCTTCTAATTGTGATGATACTTCACTTGTAGCACTATCAGCGATATCTATAGCACTTGTACCAGGTTCAACCGCTTCTGTTTCATCGTAAACCTTCATAACTGCTTCTTGAATTTCTTGTCGCATTTCGCTGTTAATAGGATGTGCGATATCACGAAATTCTCCATCAGATGTTCGTTTACTTGGCATGGCTACAAAAAGACCATTATTTCCGTCAATCACTCTCAAATCATGTATTACAAACGCTTCATCCAACGTAATGGATGCTAAAGCTTTCATCCTACTATCCGTAACTAACTTCCTCATTCTTACATCTGTGACCTTCATTCTGAATAGCCTCCTAATATAAATGTAAGTTAATGATCGTTTATAGTTTCAGGGCCACCGCTTCAATTTCAACTTTTACGTCTTTTGGTAATCTACTCACTTCAACACAGCTTCTTGCTGGTAAATGGGTATTAAAATATTCACCGTAAACTTCATTAATTAACGGAAAGTCATTCATATCACTAATAAAGATTGTCGTTTTTACCACACTATCCAAATGAGCACCGCTATCTACAAGAACGGCAGATAAGTTGTCCAGCACTTGCTTTGTTTGTTCCTGAACATCTTCACTGACTAATTCACCTTGTAATGTCAAAGGAATTTGACCGCTTGTATAAACCATATTGTTTACAACAACAGCATGACAATATGGCCCGATTGCTTCTGGCGCATTTTTAGAATAAATATTTTTCATGTTAATTTCTCCCTGCTTCAGAAAATTTGTCTAAGCAATTACCTTCTTCAACAGTAAAAGATTGATTATATTCATCTACATTAGATAATTTAACCAAAGAGGTATAGTCCTGAATTAAACGATTCTTAACTTCTTTCGATTCTACTAATACTGTTACCCCTTTTACTGTTGCTTTAAACTCATTCATTAAATTCATGACCCCTGTTATAGAGCCTCCTGCACGCATGAAATCATCAACAACCAAAACTTTCGAACCTTCAGGAAGCGTGCGCTTTGATAATACCATCGTCTCTATCTTTCTCGAAGAACCAGATACATAGTTGATAGAAACCGTAGAACCTTCCGTTACTTTGTTATCTTTTCTTATTACTACAACCGGTAAGTTTAAAATGCTGGCTACTGCATTCGCCAATGAGATTCCTTTTGTCGCTATGGTAACTACTGCATCTATTTCTTCATTCATATACATTGTAGCAATCAGTTTTCCCACTTGCCCAAGCAATCTCGGATTACCCACAACATCTGACATGAATAAATAACCTCCAGGAAGCAGTCTTTCCTCCTCCTGCAACATATTACATAATGTTCTGATCAGTCCTTCGGCTTCATCATAATACATTCTATGTCTGAACGTTACTCCACCACTCGCTCCAGCTGTTGTTGTGATAATTCCAATCTCTTCTTTTTCAAAAGTATCTTTAATAATTTGTACGTCCTCGCTAATTGAAGACTTAGCCTGTCCAAACTTTTCTACAAAGTAGGTTAATGGCACAAGCTCATTTGGATGGCTTAGCAAATAACTCGTCATGTAGACGATACGTTCACTCCTCTTAAATTTCATAAAATCCCTCATTTACGCATGATGTATGTTTAATATACCACAAATGTTCGGTTTTCCCTACCCCAGCATCCTTACCATATATACTTCTTTACAACATCCTTTTAATGCATTGACTACGCTTTTAGCTTGGCGTTCTTTTGCTGCTAATCCATATACAGTAGGTCCACTGCCGCTCATCATAGCAGCATCTGCTCCGGCTTTCATCATCGTTTCTTTAAGCATTTGAATAACAGGATGCATTTCTATCGTTACAGCTTCTAGCCTATTCCCTAAAGAGCGTATCATCTCCAGGTAATCTCCTGCTTCAATGGCACGTCTGCATTTCTCATTTTCAATCTGTTCATGTGCTTGTGATAGATCAAGTGCACTATAAACCTCTTGCGTCGATACACTGATCTCAGGTTTAGCTAAGATTACCCAGCATGAAGGTGGCTTCGGTAAATGTTCAAGTACTTCACCACGGCCTGTACATAGTGTCGTTCTTCCGTATATACAAAATGGAATATCTGACCCAATTTCACTTGACAGTTCTGCTAAAGTTTCAAGTGATAGGTTCAATTCAAACAGTTTGTTCATTCCGCGAAATGTGGCAGCAGCATCACTAGAACCTCCTGCTAGACCTGCCGCTATCGGAATTGTTTTATCGAGCGTAATCGTTACTCCGCATTTTATATTGTAACGCTCTATCATAAGTTCTGCAGCCTTATAAGCTAAGTTTCTATGATCGTTTGGCACGTATCGATGCTCTATTTTGAGTACAATTTTTTTATCTTTTCTCTTCTCAAAAGTCAGTCGATCATATAAGTCTACTGTTGTCATTATCATTTCTACTTCATGATAGCCATCATTTCTTTTATATAGTGTATCTAGTGTCAAATTTATTTTAGCTGGTGCATTCTCATAAATCATATCTCGTCCTCGCTCAATTAATTAATACAGTTATTTTATCACAATTCGATTTCTAAATTGTAGATTGATAAAGAAAATAAAAAATAAAGCATATTCTCTACGTAGAGAATATGCTTCACTAATTATTGTACAAGAAATTCTTCTTGTTGATCATTTACAAATGTAACTTGCACGTTTTCTGTTAAAACGTCCGTGTATGTATAAGACACACGCTCAAAATTATGTTGCTCCTGGTCTAGTTCGACCACGAAAACTGATGGATAAGTTTCTTTAAGCACACCACGACGCTCAATTAACTTTTTACGTCCTCCATTAGCTCTTAATACAATTCGATTACCCAACTGACAGTCAAGAATTTTTTTGATGTCTACTAATGTTTTTGGCATAATGACCCACCTCGCTATGCCCTTCATTTTAGCATTATAATGAAAAATAGTCAATAAAATTTTTAATTTTAACAATTTTATTTTCTGTTGTCAATGTTTTAAATCACCAACTCTGGATACTTTTTCATATTATTTGAAAGTTGTGCATAATCATTTAAATTAAGGCTCTCTCCACGACGTGAAGGTGCTACGCCACTTGCCTCAAGCCATTCAATAATAAGTTCTTTGTGCTCCTTACTATCTTGTATCAAGCTCATATAGTTATTTAAGATTGTCTTCCTGCGCTGGACGAAAGCACCTCTAGTTAACTTAAAGAACAACGTTTCGTCTTCAACATCTACACGAGGGCTCTCTAATGTTGTCAGCTTAACTACGAGAGAGTCTACATTCGGCGGGGGCATAAAGACACCTTTAGGAACAACCATAATACGTTTCACATCCGTATAGTACTGCACTGCAATGGATAATGAACCATACGCTTTTGTTGAAGGGATTGCAGACAAACGCTCTCCTACTTCTTTTTGCATCATCACCACGTAACTGTTAATATTCAAGTTTTTTTCCAGTAAGCCCATTAATATCGGCGTTGTAATATAATAAGGTAAATTGGCCACAACGAAAATTTCATCGCAATGATGTAGATACGTTTCTATAGCAGAAGCTACATCTGCTTTTAATATATCCTCGTTGATTACAGTTACATTATCATAAGGACTTAACGTTTCTCCTAGTATCGGTATAAGTCGCTGGTCTATTTCAAATGCTAAGACTTGTTTCGCGTGTTTTGCTAATTGTTCAGTTAAACTCCCCATTCCAGGACCAATTTCAATTACACCTGACGTCTTATCTATACCTGCAGCCTCAATTATATTTCTGATGACATTTGTATCCACAAGAAAATTCTGGCCAAGACTTTTCTTAAACTTAAACCCGTATCGATCTAATAACTGTTTCGTTCTTGTTGGTGTTGCAATATCGTTATATTCCATTATTCCTCTCCTTTATCATATAGTGCTTGCTTTACATCCTGCTCAGTTATACCGAAAGCATTGAGTCTATGAAATAATTGCTTTCCATTGCAATAACCGATTCTTAAGTACTTGCATACTTGCTTCCTTTTTTCCTTCGCATAAGGACCGATAATTAAGCCGTTATCTACTAAAAACGCTTTACTTACCGTTTCAGAAGTATAATCAAACGGCGTTGATACATGCATTAATGCATCTTGAATTGCTTCAATGGGTGCATGTTCGATACCAATCTTACCACGTTTACTTACAGCAATATCAGCATCAATAAACGCATGCTTTACTGCAGGTACATGACTTTCAATCGTCTTCCTGATTTTATTTCCTGGGTAATCAGGATCTGTAAGTACAATAACACCTCTCACTTCGGCTGCATGTCTAATCGCTTCAATGGTCTCTTCGTTAATAGCAGAACCATTCGTTTCAAGCGTATCACATTCTACTGCAAGCTTTACACGTGTTGTATCATCTTTACCTTCCACTACAATAATTTCGTTAATTTTCATATATATCTATCCTTTACTTTTATACAACTAAATATTATACGTTATATATATATAAAAGACCACGTGAGTAATACGTGGTCTTTATCGCTAAAGTTATTTAATCCCTATTTGCCATTTTAAATAATCTCTCAGCGTTAGCTGTTGTTTGTAGTGCCACCTCTTCTAATGTGATACCGCGTAGTTCCGCAATCTCTTCTGCCACCAACTTTACGTGCATCGGTTCATTACGCTTTCCACGATAAGGATGCGGTGTTAAATACGGCGCATCTGTTTCAACAAGTAGTTTATCGAGTGGTACATGCTTCGCAACTTCTTTAGGCTGTTTGGCATTTTTAAACGTTACAGGTCCCCCTAAAGAAATAACAAAGTTTAGTTTTAATACTTCATCGCAAGTTTCTGGGCTGCCACTGAAGCTATGCATTACGCCGCCAACTTCTTGGGTATTTTCTGATTTCAATATTTCAATTACATCATGAGTTGCTTCACGATTATGAATAACAATTGGAAGTTTCACTTCTTTTGCAAGTTGAATTTGTCGCTTAAATACTTCTTTTTGTATATCTTTTGGAGACTTATCCCAGTGATAATCAAGACCCATTTCACCAATCGCAACAATTTTAGGATGTTTTGAAAGTTCTTTTATCCATTCGTAATACTCATCAGTGAAATCGATAGCATCAACTGGATGCCACCCAATAACACCGTATACGAAATCATAATCCTCTATTAATTTCATTGTCCGTTTAATCGTTTTTTCATCAAATCCCACGACAATCATACGGTCTATTCCATTTTTACGTGCTCTATCAATAACTTCCTGTAAATCTTCATCATATTGGTCTGCGTTTAAATGTACATGTGTATCGATTAACACAAAATCACTCCTATTTATTTAACGATAGAACCATTTTCAATCGTGCTTGGTAAGCTTACAAGTGTTAATTGTCCATCTTTCTCAGCAGAAAGAATCATACCTTCTGATTTCTCACCACGTAGTTCTACCGCCTTTAGATTTGTAACGACTACTACTTTTTTGCCAATGATATCCTCTGGATTATAGAATTCTGCAATACCTGATACAATTTGGCGTTTTTCATTACCTAAGTCTACTTGAATTTTCAGCAGTTTCTTAGCCTTCTTCACGTAATCTGCATCAATAATTGTTGCTGCCTTTAATTCTATTTTATCGAATACATCAATTGTGATTTCACTTTTACCTTCAGCTTCATTTTTCTCAGATACAGGTGGTTGCATTGTACCTTTAATAAATTCCACTTCTGCTTCTACATCTAATCTCGGAAAAATCGGTGTCGCTTTTTCCACTACTTTAAGTTCCGTAATATGTCCATAAGTGTTTAAACTATCAAATTCATAAAGTGCATTGTCTTTTAAATTTAACTGTTCAAAGATTTTATATGGTGCTTCTGTTAAGAATGGACGTAACAATACCGCTGCAAAGCGAATATTCTCAACAAGATGATACATTACGCTCTCTAAGAGTTCTTTTTGGGACGTATCTTTAATAAGAATCCACGGTGTTGTTTCATCAATATATTTATTAGTACGTGAAATTAATTTCCATACTTCTTGTAAAGCAACTGAATACTGCATATTTTCCATCGCATTATCATAAGCTTTCTTAGTTGCTACTGCTAGATCTTCAATTTCTGCATCAACTGTATGCATTTGCCCTTTGTATCCGGTAAGGTTACCGTCAAAATATTTGTTAATCATGGCTATCGTACGGTTTACCAGATTACCGAGATCGTTGGCTAAATCAAAGTTTGTACGATCTATGAAAGCTTCCGGAGTAAATACACCATCTGATCCAAATGGCAGCTCTCTCATTAAATAATAACGAACGGCATCTAGGCCATAACGATCGATTAATATATGAGGATCCACGACATTTCCTTTAGATTTACTCATCTTGCCATCCTTCATAAGAATCCAGCCATGAGCAAAAATTTTCTTAGGAAGAGGTAAATCTAACGCCATTAATAACGCTGGCCAGATAATTGTATGGAAACGCACAATTTCTTTTGCCATAATATGTACATCAGCAGGCCAGTACTTATTAAATTCTGTCTCATCTTCAGATAAATATCCAAGCGCCGAGATATAATTCGTTAACGCATCTATCCAGACGTAAACAACATGCTTCGGATTAGATGGAACTTTAATTCCCCAATCAAATGAAGTTCGTGATACTGCTAAGTCTTCAAGACCTGGTTTAATGAAATTATTCAGCATTTCATTTTTACGTGAAACAGGCTGGATGAAGTCTGGATGTGCATCATAGTATTCAATTAAACGATCTGTATATTTACTCAACTTAAAGAAATAACTTTCCTCCTTGACAAGTTGCACCGGATGCCCAGAATCTGGACTCTTACCCCCAACAATTTTTTCTCCTTCATAAATAGGATCTACAAGTTGCGTTTCAGTATAGAACGTCTCATCAGGTACAGAGTACCAACCTTCATAGTCGCCTAGATAAATATCCCCTTGCTCCAGTAATCTCTCAAATACTTTTTCTACCACAACTTTATGTCTATCTTCTGTCGTTCTAATGAAGTCATCATTAGAGATATCTAATTTTTTCCATAGTGCTTGAATATCTGCGATGATTTCATCTAAATATTCAATTTCAGATTTACCAGCAGCTTGAGCTTTTTCTTGAATCTTTTGACCATGTTCATCTGTACCCGTTAAGTATTTAACATCATAGCCTTGCATTCTTTTATAGCGTGCAATTGCATCTCCAGCTACCGTTGAATATGCATGTCCTATATGTAACTTCCCACTTGGATAATAAATAGGGGTCGTAACGTAAAAAGTATTGTTCGTCATATGAAATCCTCCTCGTCTTTACTTATTAAATATACATAAAATAAAGGTTTTTTTCAATATTACTAATACTTACAATTCGACATTTTTTAAAAAAACATACAAATAATAAACATCAAATAATATTAATTATAATTAACAAACATTACTATTTCATTACAAATTATATATATAACCTTATTCCATTGACTTTGTAAAAAAAAGGTAGTACACTCTAATTAAGACAAATGTCGAACAATTTAATTCGAGTGTCGAATTTACTGATATTATCAAATATACAATTATATGGAGGAAATAAAATGAAATCTACAGGTATTGTAAGAAAAGTTGATGAATTAGGACGTGTTGTTATTCCGATCGAATTACGACGTATTTTAGATATTGCTGAGAAAGATGCTTTAGAAATTTATACAGACGCCGATAAAATTATTTTAAAGAAATATAAACCTAGCATGACTTGTGCCGTGACAGGCGATGTTTCTGAAGATAACTATCTATTAGCTGGCGGTAAACTTGTGTTAAGTAAAGAAGGTATTGCACAATTACTTAAAGAAATCGAAGAAAAAGAAGCGCAAGAAGAAAAATAAATACTATATCCATTAAAAAAGGTGCCGCAGGGCACCTTTTTTAATGTTCAATATGATAAATTTCATATACTTCATTCTTCTTTATATCTCTATCGACTGCGACTTGTTTGATTGCCTCTTTAGATCGCATACCTGTTTCAATATAATGTATCACATGCTCATATACCGTAAGCTCTGCCCACCAATGTACTTTATCCGCTTCGCTTACTGCATCGATTATGATTACAAATTCACCCTTCAAGTTGATTTCATTGTCTAACTTGTTATAGATTTCTTTGACATTAGCTGTTTCTACTTGTTCGAATTTCTTAGTTAATTCTCTTGCAATAGATACTTTTCTTGTTGCATCAATTTCCATTATTGTTTCAATCGTGTGTTTCACACGAAATGGTGATTCGTATATAATCGCCGTATGAGGGAGTTCCATTAAAGTTTGTAACCTCTTTTTCTTCTCCTTATCTTTACGTGGCAAAAAACCATCAAAAATAAATGAATATGAAGCAATGCCACTTGTCATAAGTGCTGAGAGTGCAGCATTTGGACCAGGTATTGTTTCTATTCTAATTCCTTTATCACGACATTCTACTACGAGTTCATAACCTGGGTCACTAATTAGTGGTAACCCTGCATCTGATACAAGTGCGATATGATTGCCGGATACCAATGTTTCAATCAGCTGATCGGTGACTTTATCTTTATTATGTTCATGGTAACTCTTCAGAGGCGTATCAATATTATAATGCATCGTCAAAGTTCTTGTGACACGCGTGTCTTCACAGTAAATACAATCTACTTCTTTTAATATTCTAACCGCTCGAAATGTAATATCCTCTAGATTTCCTATTGGTGTACCTACTAAGTATAATACCCCGGTCATGCTAAGTCTCCTTTTATGAGCTTAAGTTTCTGAGCTCTTGTCATTTGTTTTATCGCATATTCTCTTTGCATAGCTTCTCGTTTTGAATCAAAGCTTTCCTCATATACGCGTTCAACAGGTAACCTTACCCTTGTATATTTCGCACCTTTTCCGCTACTATGTACAGCTAACCTTCTATCTAAATGTGTTGTATATCCTGTGTAAAGGGAATCATCTGCGCATTTCAGAATATAGATATAGTGTTTATCCATAATAAACGCCATTCATCTCTGAACTATAAGTTCCGTCATCGTTATATATATAAAATGGCGGTTGTAATTTCAAATCTGGTTTACCACCTTTAATCCCCTCAACAATAACAGTAATCGCTTGAGTTTTAGATTTTTTGGAGTAAATAGGAATGAGTCGCTTCGGTTCAATGCCTCCGGTTCTCATATCCACAATAACATCTGCTAATCGATCTGCACGTTGAACAATCACCATCTTGCCACCTTGCTTAAGTAGGTGGTTTGCAGCACGTACACAATCCATGAATGTACACATTACTTCATGACGTGCAACACGATGCGCTTCCTTTAAATGTTGATAAGATTGATTCTCCCTGAAATAAGGTGGGTTGCATGTAACGACATCAAATTGACTTGGTAAGAATGTACTACCAACATCTTTGAGATCCATATGATGCATTTTTATTTGAGATATCAAATCATTATACTGGATTGTACGTACTGCCATATCAACTAATGCATCTTGAATCTCTATCGCTTCTATAGTCATTGTTGTACGAGACGACAAGAGTAAAGGTATAACCCCATTACCCGAACAGAGATCAATTATTTGATCCTTCGCACGTAATTGTGTGAAATGGGCTAGCAATAACGCATCTGTTGAGAACGAAAATACATCATCATTTTGAATGATAGATAGATTTTCTTTCAAAAGCTGATCGAATCGTTCATTTTCTTTTAACATTTTTCCCTCCCTAATAAAAAAAGGCCCTTCGCCCTCTTTTATTTGTGATCAGATAATAAATTTAAGCAGAAAATACAGCCTTCGCCCCCACGGTGTTTTCCGAATAAGTCTGTGGGGCATATATGAAAACCCTCTGCGTAAAGCATTGCAAGATTGTCTTTACTTTGCAGTACTTTATGTTTCTTTGGTACTTTCGCCTCTTCTTGTTTTGGTTCATGTATAAACATCTGTAAGTTATCGTTTTCTAAATTTAACGTGACATTTTCCTCAATGAGTTCTACAACCATTGTTTTTAAGTGATCATAGCTTTCATTAATTTGATTAATGTCTTTTTCAAGTTGCGAAAGTCTCATCAACATTTCGTCTCGATTCAATTCTAGCCCCCCTAAACTTCTACTTCGTCAATATGGAATTCAATTGGTGCTTCAATTTCCGGTACTTTTATCTGCATTGTAACATCTAAGATATTAAGTCCGATAACTTTTCCTTTACCATGCGGTGTATCAATAATTGCACCGATATCCGGTAGTTTATTTCTTGTTTCTTCATAATAATCATTTTCATATTTTAGACAGCACATCAACCGCCCACATGCGCCTGAAATTTTCGTGGGATTTAATGACAAATTTTGATCTTTCGCCATCTTAATAGATACAGGCTCAAAGTCTCCAAGATACGTTGCACAACATAGACTTCTACCACAAGGTCCTATGCCACCCAAAATCTTTGCCTCATCTCTAACACCAATTTGTCTAAGCTCTATACGTGTTTTCAAATCATATGCTAAACTTTTTACAAGTTCTCTAAAGTCCACACGTTCGCTTGCAGTAAAATTAAATATGATCTTCCCTTTATCTAATGTGTAAGCTGCATTGACGAGGCGCATATCGAGCTCATGATTTTTAACGTGTTTTTTACATATTTCAAGTGCAATATCCGCATCTACCATGTTCTGTTCATACTTTATAAGATCTTCTTCAGTCGCTCTTCTATGAATAACCGCAACTGGCATTACAACTTCATCTTCATTAATTTCCTTATTAGGTATTACGACGCGTGCTAATTCCATACCACGTTTCTTATGATTGATTACGACATACTCATTCTTATTAAATTGTTCATGCCCTGGACTATAATATTCTGTACGCCCAGCTCTGTGAAACTTGACACCTATAATTTCTATCATGCTCTAACCTCACCTACAATTTTTATTGCCATCTGCTCAAACACTAATGTTGCATTTACATATTGTAATAATTTTTGCTTTGCATTAAGCGCTGCTTCTATCATATTAATTGATTGTTGAATCGTAATTTTTTGACTAATACGTTGTATGGCAACTTCATAATCAGGATAGCTTCTTACTGACTGTTCATTCAGTTGAAGATATAGTATGTCCTGCAGAAATAATTGCACCATATCCAATGCAATTTGTTGATATACGCGTTCTGAGATGTGTGATTGTAATTGTGAAACTTGAATAAGCCCCATCATATCCCCATTTAATAATGTCTGTAGCCAAGTTACAACCTGGCTTCGAACTTCCCCAAAATTTTTCTCTGTATACCAAGAAATTGCCTCGTCCTCACTCATCATTAATTTGGATAATGTCATTAGTAAAGGCGTAGGGACTTGCCCACTTAACGTTAATGAGATATCCTGTCTGTTCTGTACTGAAATATGCTGGCATCGCGAATGAATTGTTGGCAATATTTCATTTGGTGCACTTGTTAACAATAATGCAATTGTATTCCCTGGTGGCTCTTCCAGGAATTTAAGAATGCTGTTCTCCCCTTGTGTTGTCACTTTGTCAAAATCAACGATAATATATACTTTATATGATCCTTCAATCGGCTTTTGGTTCATTTTATGAAGTACTTCTTCAATCATCTCTTTTTTTATCGTAGCTTCATCAGTTTCCATAATAATAAAATCCGAATGATTATGGGCAGCTATTCTAGAATGACAAACTTCATCATCGCCACAAATAATTGCTGAAGCGAAAATGATTGCTTCTTCTTTTAATGCCTGCTTATTAGAACCTTCAAACAAATATGCATGACTGAGCTTATCATTTTTTATTGCTTGCATTAATTGTTGTTGCATCTTAAACTCCTTTAAATATATTGAAAAAGCCGCTTAGCGCAGCTTAATTAAAACTGATGAAATTGTTCAATCGGCATAACAAATACAGTTGCTCCACCAACTTCTACTTCGACTGGGAAAGGAATATATGCATCGGCGTTTCCACCCATTGGCGTAACTGGCGTAATCGTCTGCTCTCTATTTCTGCATTTCATATTGATAAGATTCAATAATTCATCAACACGTTCATCTTCTACACCACATAAGAATGTCGTATTCCCTGCACGCAGAAAACCACCTGTTGATGCTAATTTAGTAGTTCTAAAGTTATGCTTAGTTAGTTCATCAGATAACGTCTGGCTATCTTGGTCCTGTACGATTGCTATTACCATTTTCATATTAAACACCTCTTTATTAAATTATATCATAAATTAATTCAATAACTGATTAATCCATTTCATACTTTCTGATACCACTTGCTCCGGTGACTGTTCAGCATCAATAATACGAATACGATCGGGATACTGTGCGGCTAATATATCATATCCTTCAACTACTTGTTCATGAAAATCAATCGCTTCTTTATCTAGACGATTTGTTTCACGTGAATTATCTTTAATACGATTTAAACCGATTTCTGCACTTACTTTAAGATACAATGTTAAATCTGGATATTTACCTTCAATCGCAAATTCATTAATAGAGCGAATTTCATCCATTCCAATCCCTCTAGCATAGCCTTGATATGCTAATGAACTATCTATAAAACGATCACAAATTACAATTTCCCCTTTTTGAATTGCTGGCAATACCTTTTCAACAAGATGTTGCCGTCTGCTTGCAGCAAATAATAATGCTTCCGTACGATAATCCATTACATTCGCTTCATCTAGCAATATCTTTCGAATGTCCTCACTAATTTTTATACCTCCAGGTTCTCTTGTGCAAACCACATCAAAGCGCGCTATTAATTGATCAGCGATCGCTTTGATTACCGTTGTTTTTCCAGAACCTTCTGGCCCTTCGATTGTTATAAAATAAGACATAATCTTCTCCTAACTATTGATAAACTAAAATATTTCCTTCTTTAATGCCGTGTACCTTTCCACCATTAGATATATACTGTGCTAAGCCCTCAATCGCAGCTTTTTTAATCTCTTCTCCTTGCATAATTAAAGGTATCCCTGGTGGATATGGCACGATTGGCTGAACTGAAAAATACCCTTCACTTTCACTTATAGGAATCCATTTTTTTAAATCAGATTGCGTTCGATAATTAATAACACCATCTGAACTATTTTTGTTTAATAAAATATCATTTTCTTTTATGATAATATCCTTTAAAGCAACATGTTCAATCTTTAATTGTTTTATTCTTTCCAATAACGTTTTAAATGGATATCTATCCCCATTATGCCATAAAGGGAGGATAATCAGTGAAAATTTTCCGTTGCTTAACTCCGTGTATATATGATGCTGTGCTAATAATTCAGCAATTTGAAACCCTGAGAATTCTTGATGGGTTATCATTAATTTTAAAGGATCACTAGGAGTAATCACCTGAAATCCCTTTTTTCTAAACGTATCAATCAATTCTTGACGCCTATGGAAAAACAGCATCTCATCATAATCCAAGTAGAATTGATGCGCGTGCTCTAATCCTAACATTAACATATAAGATGGACTAGAAGATTGAAGTATCGAACACATACGCCACACATCTTCAATATATAGGTTATCTTTTCTAATATGCATCACTGAACTCATCGTAAAGGCTGGTAATGTTTTGTGATATGACTGCACAATGATATCTGCGCCATAGTTAATAGATGAACTTGGAAAAGAAGTAGAAATATCAAAATGTGCACCGTGAGCTTCATCTATTATAGTAACAATATTTCTTGATCGAAAAAATTCTATAACTTTTTTTATATGATATGTTTCTCCAAAATAGTTAGGATAAGTTAATACAACTACTTCTACATTTTTTAGAATATCATGATTAACTTGATCTAAGTCTACACCTGAATATTCATTTGTAGCCTCAGAAATTTTTGTAGGAAGTATATAAGTATTTGCTTTCGCTATATTGATAGCATTAATTATAGATTTATGTGCATTCCTCATAATCGCAATACGATACCCATCTACATGCTGAGATTTATGTAAGAATCCTAATATTGCTGACAAAATACCACTCGTTGTACCTCCAACTAAGTATTTAGATTCGTATAATTGATTTCTCGTTAATTTCTTTTCACTTTCAAGAATTATCGATTCAGGATGATGATAATCATCCATCCCTTCTATCTCCGTCACATCATATTTAAATTGGACTTCACTCAGATGACCAATCGTATTATAATGATGACCCGGTACATGCAATGAAATAGGCTCCAAATTTTCAAAGTGCGTTTTCATTTGATTCAATATAGGAGTATTCAAGTTCATCATCCCTCTTTTGGTTATCTCTATCTATACTATTATATCTCACAATAAAATTGACTTCGAATATAAAGAAGCAAATAATTTCACTTAAATTAAGACATAAAAAAAAGAGACCTAACAGGTCCCCAATGTGCGGCTCATCGCATCCATTTATATATTGCCCGGCAACGTCCTACTCTCGCGGATCGTAAGACCAACTACCATCGGCGCTAGAGAGCTTAACTTCTGTGTTCGGTATGGGAACAGGTGTGACCTCTCTGCCATCGTCACCAGACAAATGAAAGAATATGATATCCAGTTTCAACTCGCTGTCCCTATTCATTTTCTAGATCTCATATCGAATCTTGCGATTCTCAGTC
>NZ_JASJES010000013.1:0-18797 GCF_030067655.1 Macrococcus sp. S115
GAACTTAATCACTCAAATTATTGGAATTAACGTTGACATATTGTCATTCAGTTTTCAATGTTCATTTCTCATTCGTAAAAGTAAATGGAGCGGGTGATCGGAATCGAACCGACAACATCAGCTTGGAAGGCTGAGGTTTTACCACTAAACTACACCCGCATATATAATTGGTTAAAAGTAAGTGCGACCGAGAGGATTTGAACCTCCACAGGAATACTCCTACTAGGCCCTCAACCTAGCGCGTCTGCCGTTCCGCCACGATCGCGCGTTGGCATGTTTCACTTGCTTATCTCTTTTAACGACAAGATTTATTATATCTCGTATTCATTAATAAGTCAACAACTTTTTAAAAGTTTTTTTAACTTTATTAATTTGTTATTAAGAGTGTTAATTATTAAAAGTGACCCCTACGGGATTCGAACCCGTGTTACCGCCGTGAAAGGGCGGTGTCTTAACCGCTTGACCAAGGGGCCTTGTTTCAACAACGATATTAATCTTATAACGTTTTATTAATAAAGTCAACACTATTTTATAATAAAATGCCAAAGTGTAAATTTTACCTCTCCCAAGATAGAAAAAGGTCTAATTTCGAGTAATATCTACTCAAAATTAGACCTTTCTTGCTTTATAATCTTTCAATTTAATATTTCTTTCAACTGCCCACCACACTTGCAGCGATATTTATGAATCGACCTCCGCCTCTTTCTGGGGAATTCATTATTGCATCTTTTACACCTATAAAGGTATTTAAAATGTGCATCCGGCAAAGGATTACAAAAACGAGGTGCTCCCACTTGTTGCGCTAGCTGTTTAAAGTCTCTATCACGATGCTTGTAACCCTTTCCTTCTATATGAAGATGATAATGTACAAGTTCATGTTTAATAATGTCAATGATTGCTTCCTCACCATACGCTTCAAACTGCTTCATACTAATTTCTATATTATGATTTTGAAGCATATAGCGCCCGCCTGTCGTACGTAGTCTGTTATTAAATACTGCTTGATGCAGAAATGGTTTATTAAAGTATTCAAGAGAAATACCCTGTACAAGTGATTGCAGCGCTTTATTTTCCATCAGGATTTATCATTGTAAGTGCAACCTTACCTTTATCATGCATAATATCTTCTATCCATACTTCAACAATATCACCAACAGATACTACATCTGTCGGATGCTTTACGAAACGGTCAGAGAGCTTAGAAATATGTACAAGGCCGTCCTGCTTCACACCGATGTCAACGAACGCTCCAAAGTCAATAACGTTACGGACTGTACCTGATAATTTCATTCCTTTTCTTAAATCTTCTATAGAAAGCACATCAGATTTAAGTAGTGGTGTCTCAAAGTCTTCACGTGGATCTCTTCCTGGCGCCATCAACGCAGTAATGATATCTTCCAGCGTCGGCGCACCGATACCAAGCTCATCCGCTGTACTGTGTACATCTATTTTAATAATACTTCCTTTTAATTTATCGCTTCCTAGATCATCTGCAGTCAAAGATAATTTCTTTAACAATGCGTAAGTCGCTTTATAACTCTCAGGGTGAATACCTGTGTTATCAAGCGGCTCTTCTCCATCAGGTATACGCATAAAGCCGATACTTTGTTCAAACGTCTTCTTGCCGAGTCTTTTAATCTTCGCAATTTCTTTATGATGTTTTATTGGTCCATTCTCGATTCTATAGTTGATGATGTTTTCTGCTACGCTTTTAGATAAACCTGATACATACTGTAATAATGGTGCCGATGCTGTATTCACATTAACTCCGACTTTATTTACCGCAGTTTCTACTACGAATGTCAGTGCTTCATTTAACGATTTCTGATTGACATCATGCTGATATTGACCCACCCCAATTGACTTCGGATCAATCTTTACAAGTTCTGACAACGGATCTTGTACACGACGACCAATGGATACAGCACTTCGCTCTTCTACCTGGAAGTCCGGAAATTCAGCTCGTGCCAGATCACTTGCCGAATATACAGATGCACCTGCTTCGTTTACAATGATATACTTCGTCTCTAAATTATTTTCTTTTATAATCTCAGCGATAAATTGCTCTGACTCTCTGCTTGCCGTGCCGTTACCGATTGCAATCAGCTCAACATTATGCTTTTTTATTAAATTCAATACGATTTTCTTCGCTTTGTCTTTCTCACTAACCGGAGGGTGCGGATATACTACGCTCTTCTCAACAAATGTACCGAATGGATTAATGACCGCCAACTTACACCCCGTACGATATGCTGGATCTAACCCAAGAATCATCTTACCTTTTAATGGTGCCTGCAATAATAAATTCTCTAAATTTACCGAAAAGATTTCAATCGCTTGTGATTCAGCTTTCTCCGTTAATTCATTTCGAACTTCTCGATAAATAGAAGGTAGGATTAATCGCTTTAAACTTTCTTCAATTGCACGGGCTATGTATATACTTTCTCGCTCCATCATCTGTTTTCTTAAGTAGCGAACAATCGCCGTTTCATCAACCGAGATATCTACTTTAAGTACATCCTCTTTTTCACCGCGATTTATGGCAAGTATTCTATGCGGCACAATTTTATTGATACGTTCACTATATTCGTAATACATTTCGAATACGCCTTTTTCATCCTCTGCCTTTTTCTTCTTTGAAGTTGTAATTTCACCGTTTTTTTCAACATAACCTAAAATAAATGCACGGTATTTCGGTTCATCAGAAATCATCTCTGCAATAATATCAATCGCACCATTCATCGCTTCTTCAACAGTAGTGACTTCTTCTGTAATAAAATCTTTAGCTTTTTTATCAACCTCTTCATAATTAAGCATTAATTTCGCTAAAGGTTCTAATCCTTTACGCTTCGCTTCTGTGGCACGTGTCTTTTTCTTCTGTTTAAACGGGCGGTATAGATCTTCCACACGCTGCAGTTTCGTCTGTTCCATTATCTCTTTCTTTAATTCATCTGTAAGCATCCCTTGCTCTTCAATCGAACGCACAACATCTTCTTTTCGCTTCTGCAAGTTTTCCATATAGCGGTATTCTGTTTCAATGTCTTTTATTTCCACTTCATCTAGTCCACCTGTTACTTCTTTACGATATCTCGCAATAAACGGTACAGTATTTTTCTCTTCCAGTAACTTCAATACAGAAGTAATCTGCTCTTTCTTATAAGGTAGTTTTTCTAGAATTAAATTAATAACATGCTGTTCCATAATAGCCTCCTCGAAATAATATATTAATTTTAACATAAAAAATAAGCTGGAACAGTGCGTTCCAGCTTGTTATATATTAGCTGTTTTGTACCGCATCACGTAGTTTCTTAATCGCAGTACGTTGTAGACGTGAGACATGCATCTGACTTAAGCCTATCTTCTCACCCGTTTCTTTTTGGCTTAGGCCATCAAGAAATGTGCATTGAATGATTTCTCTTTCTCTATCTGACAGAATCGGTAATACTTTCTCAAGAATCATACGTTTCTCGGTCAAGTCATAACCTTCTTCAGTATTGCCCATTACATCAAGCAATGTAACTGTTGAGCCATCCTTATCCGCTTCAATCGAATGATCCACACTTAACGCATTATAACTCTGACCCATCTCCATCGCTTCAAGCACTTCTTCTTCGGTTGCTTCTATGCGCTGCGCGATTTCGATAATCTTAGGCGACCGACCAAGTTCATTCGTTAATTCATCTGTAGCACGTTTAATCTTCGGTCCAATCTCTTTAATGCGACGTGGCACATGGACACTCCATGTCTTATCTCGTAAATAGCGTTTAATCTCTCCGATTACTGTAGGTACTAAAAAAGCTTCAAACTTTCTTTCAAAGGTAACATCAAACCTATTTATTGCACCAAGCAATCCTACCATACCTACTTGAACAAGGTCTTCATGATGACTTTGTCCTTTGGAGTACCGATATGCTAACGACTCAACTAGTTTTTGATAGTGCAGCACGAGCTCTTGCTGTGCAAATTCATCCTGGGTATCTTGATATAACTTAATCCATGCATTGATCTCTTCTGGTGTTACATCATTATAATTCTCACTACCCATCAGGCTACACCTGCTCCTCCGTTATATACTTCGTCATACTAATTGTGACACCACTGTCTTTCTTTACGTTTACCTCGTCCATTAATGACTCGATTAAAAACAAGCCGAGGCCACCTTCGCGTATAAAGTCAATATTCTCATTTTCTTCATATGGTCCAAGTTCTGATTTCGTACGTTCATAATCAAAGCTTGTACCTGAATCAGATACAATAACCTCTACTTTATCATCAAAGATAACATAACCAACGAGCACATCTCCTTGAACATCATCTTTATAAGCATGTTTAACAGCATTTGTTACCGCTTCACTTACTGCAATCTTTGTATCTTCTATCTCGTCATAGTTTGCACCCGCACGGTTTAATATCCCTGATAATGTCAGACGGACAAGCCCTACGTATTCTGCAGTTGCAGGAAATCTCATTTCAACATAATCATATCTTTCCATAAAATTACCCCTCCACCGGTTGATTTACATGCATTAAATCTTTTAAACCAGTGATGTCAAATAATCTTTCTATACGTTTGTTCACACCTAATACATATAACTCTTTATTATTTTTATTAAGTTCTTTCAACGTTCCAACAAATAAACCTAGTCCTGTACTATCCATATAAGTTACTTCATCAATACGTAGATGAATATCATGTGTCCCTTGCTGTCTGATTGGAATTAAAACTTCTTGCAATTCTGGTACAGTCGCAACATCCAGTTCACCCGCTACATTAATTTCATAATAAGCGTCGTGCTCTGTTGTATCTATCTTTAAATTCATAGCTTTTCTCCCTACTTTATGAGATATTATTTTTTGTATATTCTCTGTTAGAAATACCCAAAACTAAAAATTATAAACCGTTATTTTATTCTTTTTATGATTAATATCGTTAAATCATCTTTTTTCTTAGGATCTCCAATCTTCAGAAGCTCCTCATATACAATTTGCACGATATCTTGTGGATGCAAGTCCTTATACTTACCAATTAGACTTAATAATTCACTCGTATTAATAAACCCTCCATCTAACTTACGTATTTCAGAAACACCATCCGTGAATACAATGACCATATCTCCAATTTCGATATCGATTTCTTCTTGGTCATAGCGTGTAGAAGGATGTATGCCAAGTACAAGACCTCGTGCAGACAACTCTTCAAAACTATCAGTCTTACTTCGATATATATGACCCGGCTCATGACCTGCAGATGCATAATAAAATTTATTATTCACTTCTTCGTACAATCCATAAAACATCGTCACAAACATGTTCTGGTTTATATTCTTCTCGACTACGCGATTCAGTCGCTTTAAGCCATCACTTGGCAACTGGGAATGACCATACGAATCCATTCCAAATTTAATCATACTCATGGCAAGTGCAGCAGGAATCCCTTTACCGATAACATCAGCTACTGCGAAACTCATCGTCCCATCTTTATGGTCGATTAAATTAAAATAGTCCCCGTTAACTCGGTGAGCCGGGACACTGATTGCACCAATTTCAATCTTATTCAGATGCGGTATCTGGGTCTTCAACATTGTTGATTGAAGACTTGCCGCTACATCCATCTCTTTGTCGTGTGCTTCCATCACTTTAACGAGCGCCTTATAATCTCGATACGTAAATCCGAACCCTATGATCATTTCTGTAAGAACATCCATACCATATTGTTGTTCGATGGCACTATATGATTTCTCATTAATTAAGTCTTTATGAAGCATCACAATTTCTTCTGGAGAGATATCGAGTTCGATTGCCTCAAAGCTCAATGCTTGTAATGGTTCTAGATCTTTTTCATCACGTGTCGTAATATATGTCTCCAATATATCAATATATCTTGAAACTATCTTTTCAATTTGACGCATCCCATTCCCTCCCTTTCACAAAAAAAGACTTTAGGTATTTCCTAAAGTCTATTCACTATCGATTGATAAACCCAAACTAATTATAAGTGCAGTATCCACTTCTTTCATCTTCGCCTTATCAAGCACAGTTAAATGATCAATCAACCTATTCTTATCAATGGTTCTAATTTGTTCCAGCAGTATTACCGAATCCTTTTCTAAGCGATGCGTTGTCTTGCCAATTTCAACATGGGTGGGGATTTTCGCCTTATTAATCTTTGCAGTAATTGCTGCTACAATCACTGTAGGACTATGTTTATTCCCAATATTATTCTGAATAATAACGACGGGGCGTTTACCGCCTTGTTCAGACCCCTTCACTGGTGACAGATCAGCTAAATAAACATCTCCGCGTTTCATCTATTCACCATCAAAGGTATATGTCTGATAGTTATCAGTAACTTCACATTCTAATACATAATGTTCTGATGCTATCGATAAATTTATCTCTGCCATTGATTGATAACCTTCTATCAGCATTTGTTCTAGCTTCTGGCTCATATCTTTACCTCCATCGTCCGATTACTTACATTTTATCAAAAAGCGATTAAATGACAACAGTTATTTCATAAGTTCATTATATACTTCTACATCATCTGCGATATAGTATCGTTTCGGCAGCCTGCGACTTAAAGATGTAAGCACTTCATAAGTAATTGTCCCGAGTTGTTGTGCAACACGCTCTAATGACTGATTGCTATCAGCGTTATCATCAATTATGATACATTGTGCACCTAATGGTGTATCGTCTGGTACGCGTGCCATCATCTGATCCATACATACGCGACCGATAATCGGAACTTCAGTACCTTCTAAATTTATATTATAACCTTGCATCGCACGAGGCAGACCATCAGCATACCCAATCGGGAACGTTGCAACAACTTGGTTGCTTTGCGCAGTGTAAGTAGCACCATAGCTTACCGTATCACCCGACTTGATATTTTTAATGAAACAAGCAGTAGAGACCAGCTGCACTGCTGGTTGTAGCTTCACGTTACTGACAGCTCTAATAAATTCGGACGGATAATAACCATAAAGACTAATACCTAATCTTACAGCATTACATTCTGAACAGTCATAGCGCAATGTTGCTGCGCTGTTCTGACAATGGATATATTGTGGCTTATTGTCACTAATAATGCCGAGGAACTTATCATACGCACATTCCGTAAGCGTATTATCCTCATCTGCAGAACTAAAATGTGTAAACACACCTTCGAAGATAAATTGCTCAACTGCAGCCACTTTATCGACAGCCGCATCATATGCCTGCTTTGTCTGCACACCAATTCTCCCCATTCCACTGTCCACTTTTATATGCAGCCAGACCGGCTTATCTTCCGCCTCTATATAACGACTTGCATCTTCAACCCACTTTGCATCTGGTGCAGTAAGAGCTAATCGATGTCTGGAAGCCTGCCTGATATGTTTGGGGTCTACTACGCCAAGCACTAAAATCTTTGCTTTAATACCATGCATTCGGAGTTCTATCGCTTCATCAAGTGTAGCAACTGCAAAAAACTCAGTTCCTGATGCCATCAAATACTTTGCAATATTAACTGAACCTAATCCATAACCATTCGCTTTAATTACCGCAATTACTGTCTTATTTGGATGCAGCTTTTCTATATCCTTAAAATTACTGCGGATTGCGTCTAGATTGACGTTTACAAATGTCGGACGATAATACCTATCACTCATATGCTCACCTCTATTTATAATACATCTATAGTATCACATTTCCATTTGTCACAATAACATAGGCTGTGGCAATTGTATCTGTATGTGCAATACTGACATGCGCATTCGTATTACCTTTTATATATGGTTTTCCTGCCGCATCATTTAAGCAACATATATCATGAAAAGAAAGTTTGCCAATTCCTGTTCCAAGTGCTTTAGCATACGCTTCTTTCACACAGAAACGGCCAGCTAGATACTCAGCTTTTCTTTTTTCAGATTGGAACGTATCAAATCGTTCGCGTTCATCAGGATGTAATATACGCGTTAAAAACTTGTCATTATCAATATATTGACTCATCCTGCTGATTTCTAATATATCTGTCCCTATCCCCTTTATCATCGTTCTCCACTTCTCTCATTTTTTGATTGATCAATGTTTTAAGTATAGATGCTTCATCTTCATGAATAAGCTGTATCGAAAGACCGTTCTCAGCTGTATGCACAGTCAATGATTTTAAATGATATCTTTTCATTACTGGTCCTTGCTCAGTTTCAACATTTTGAATCTTAACATATGGTACGATCAATTCCTCCTTATTCCAAATCCCTGTTAATAACATAATCTCATCATCCCCAATGTCATAGTGATTTGCACGATAAACTAAGATTGGCTTTGACACTATATACCACACGATGTCGAGTAACAGCAGCGCTGCCAATACGATAAATACAATGTTTGAAATTGGCAGCGCAAAGTACCACGTAACGCAATAAAATATTGCAATTATAAACGCAAATATCATTACTTGAATGAATGCACCTATGCGCATAACCTTTATACTACTTTTATGCATCTGCTTCATATTCACTACGCTCCTTCGCCATAAACCATTCATATATATGTGCCGCATCATCTCGTTCTATAAAGTCAAGAGCAGTCGTACTCCCTAGCATCCCTGCAGCCACATCAACTTCAATATTACGTAAATCTGCTTTATTCATAAACGGTGTACTCTTGACACTTAAACTTATTATATTACGCTCTTTGATATATGTTGTTGTCATTGATAATAAACCACCGTTACTGATCGAAAGTTCGTCATCTATAATCGCATAACCTGAATTTTTGTACTTAATGATCGCAGTAATAAATGTTAATACAAGAAGTACTGCACCAATAATCCAGGCATAATCAAACCAATAATACTGAATCACACTCATAATGATAATAATAAATAACCAGGAAACTTGAAAGTACCTGCGTATACTACGCTTTGGAATCACATGATTCACAGCATTAAAGTTATAAGGCAGGAGTCGGCAGACGATCTCATACCCTTTATCATATGAAATAAATGGCAATAACTCTATTTCGTCATTACCGATTTCTTCTTCACTCTTCATCTCACTTGTAGTAACCACAGTAAACTTTGTCTTATTAAACAACTTTCTGAAATAACTTTGTGTTTCTTTGACACTTTGAATATTTTTCAAAACGATATACTTATCGATACGTTCAAACAATCCATAGTTTACGTTGATCACTTCACCATCGTAACGCACTGTGTATCGGTGATACTTTATAGCTGTAACGAAGATGCCGATAATATAGCTTATCACTAGCAATACTATAGAAAGACCTATAACATACCCATAACCTTCACCAATTAACATTTTAACAGGATTTAAGAAACCATCCAGCGGAATAATTTCATCGATTTGTGAATACAGACCGAGTATAATTGCAATGACCGTAAACATGCCGCTACTCGTCACACTCATAAAGAGCAAGTCTTTAAACGCCAATCGATATATCACTTCAAATCGATTATCCCCGTTCAATTGATGGTCAACTGCAGCTGACTCTGACATAACAGACTCATCATCCTCTACCGCATCACTTCTCAATTGACGTTTACGCTCGGTTAAGAAATTACTCAGACGCACAGCCTCACTTTTAGAAATACTGTTTAGTTCAATACCATCACCTGCTGTACGCACCTGCATAATAACTCCGCCAAGAATTTGATTAGCAAGACCAGCATTCGTATCAATCGTCTGTATCTTTCCAATATAGATTTCTTTAATCTTCTTACTTATGATTCCTGTTTCCAGCAATAATTTATCATCTTCGATCCAGTATTTCGTTATACGTGCTTCAATAATACGGAGTATGATATTAATCAATGTAATAATCAGCATAAATACAGCAAACATATTATTCTGAATCGCATCTAGCGTAAATCCATCACGAACAATCCAGAATAAACCAATCCCAATTAGAAATAAATTCTCCTTTATCGCCTTTAATGCGTTTGATAAGTACGTCGAATAATGGAGGGTATGTTTACTGTTCATAATGAATCTCCTTTATTCTCTCTATAATTTGTGATGCAATTAGCTCTGCATCATCAGCATACATCAACGGCATCACATTACTATCTCCGCGAGTATATACTGTAACTTGTGCTAATCGATATTTCTGCATTAACCAGCCACGTTTAATACAAACAGACTGCATAATATCGACAGGTAATACCATACGTTCCGTAAAATATGCCCCACTGGATAGTTCAAGCGTTACTCGATTCAATTGATACTTCGTATATTTTTGGCGAAGTCTGACACCAATAATAAGCTTGTACAACGGATAGAGCAATAATATAAAAATTAAAAAATCATATTTAATCGTCAAGTATTTATGCATCACAAAATATATTACCCCGGAAATGACAGTGAATAATATAAATAGCATTATCGCTTTTACATACATATATTTAACAGCAGCTTGTGGTTGAAAATTATTTAAATCAATCTCGTACATGAGCAACCTCCATTCTTCAAAATTATACCAAAGATATAGAAAGACCTACAAACAAAAAAAAGCCAGGACATCTGTCCTGGCTTGACTTGTGGCTTAACGCTCCCAAGACAGCTTTATTTTTTGTGATCTGCGAAGGTTCTGCCTTTAAATGTTTTTTTCGCTTTAGGTGCTTTACTTCCACGATCGAACGCTTTACGACGGTTATCTTTGCCATCTTTACGGTTACGGTTACCGCCACCTGAGCGGTTACCTGAACGGCCACCACGGAATGACTTACCGCCACCTTTACGTCCAAGTGGTTTTTCGAATGTTAATTGAACATCAACATCGTTATTTGATTGAATTAACTCTTGTAACAATGATGCTACTAATTTCACATCACCGTACTCTTCGATTAATTCTTTCGCGATTGATTCGATACGTGCTTCAGTATTTGCTTCAACCCAAGCTTTTACTTTAGATTTAACATCTTGTTCACGTGCTTTCATAACCTCACCTGGTGTTGGTGGACGTAATGCCTGCATTTGACGATTTTTCGCTTTTTCAATTTGACGGATATAATCCATTTCAACTGGATTAACGAATGAAATCGCCATACCATGCTTACCTGCACGTCCTGTACGTCCGATACGGTGTGTATAACTTTCAACATCCTGAGGAATATCAAAGTTGTAAACATGCGTTACACCTGAAATATCTAATCCACGTGCTGCTACGTCAGTTGCAACAAGAATATCAATTTGGTCATTTTTAAATTTCTTTAATACTTCAAGACGTTTCGCCTGAGTAATATCACCGTGTAGTCCTTCAGCACGGTAACCTTTAGAAATTAATGCACTTGTCAATTCGTCTACACGACGTTTTGTACGTCCGAATACGATTGCAAGTTCTGGTTGGTGTACATCTAAGAAGTTTGTAAATGTATCAAATTTCTCTAATTCTTTAACGATTGTGTAGAACTCTTCAATTGAAGGATCTGAATCGTTGTTTGTCATCGTTTTTACGATAACTGGGTTTTTCATGAACTTTTGAACAAGTTCTTGAATTGCTTTAGGCATTGTTGCTGAGAAAAGCATCGTCTGACGATTTTCTTTCGGTAATTTATCCATGATAAAACGCATATCATCGATGAATCCCATGTTCATCATTTCGTCAGCTTCGTCTAAGATTAAAGTATTGATATCTTCAGTCTTTAAAGTGCGACGATTTAAATGGTCGATGACACGACCCGGTGTCCCTACAACGATTTGAGGTTTCTTCTTAAGTTCTCTAATCTGACGGTCAATCGGCATACCACCGAATACAGTTGTAACTTGGATTCCTTGTCCACGACTGAAAGCTTTCAACTGCTCTGCAACCTGTACAGCTAACTCACGTGTTGGAGCCAGGATTAAACTTTGGATCCCTTCACGGTCTTTAACCTTTTCAATTAAAGGTATACCGAATGCACCAGTTTTACCAGTACCAGTTTGCGCTTGGCCTAGTACGTCACGGCCAGCCATCGTATGTGGGATACTATCCGTTTGAATCGGTGTAGGTTCTGTAAATCCCAACTTCTCCAGCGCATTTATGGTAGGTTCGCTGATACCTAGGTCTCTAAATTTTTGCAATATGATTTCTCCTTTTGTCTTCCTTAAATTACTGCGTATGTTACGCAATGTTCTAATATCGGGTAATTTTTCACTACCCTACTTATTCAACTTCTCTATATTAGCATCATATGAAAATTATTACAAATATTTTAATCGTACTCTGTCACATATTATTCACAATAAAATGGCTGTAATTCATTACAACCACTCACTTTATTAACTCATTCATTTGTTTATAAATTTATTTTTTCGTTATAATAATTCGTTAATTATTGTTTCAAGTTTCATCCCTCTGCTCGCTTTAAATAATACAGTCGTATGCGCATTGAGCATACCTTTTAGATGATTTGTAAGTGCCTCTTTCGTATCGAAGTGCTGAACTGTCGTAAAGGTCTCTGCCGCTTTTGAAATATGGCGTGCAGCATTACCTGTCGTAAACACATAGTCGATTTGTTTATCTTGTAAATATGCACCAACTTGTTCATGATACATGACTTCATCTTCTCCAAGCTCGAGTACATCACCGAACACGATGATCTTCACTTCACTATCCATCTGTGATACCGTATCAATTGCGGCTTTCATACTCGTTGGGCTCGCATTGTATGCATCGTTGATAAGCAACGCACCGTCTCTGCCCTCAAGTTGTTCCATGCGCATTCCTGTAAGCTCCAGCTGCTGTAAACTATGATTGATTTGTTCTGAGGACAACCCTAGATAACTGCCGATTGCAATGGCTATTGTTGCATTACGCGCATTATGGCTTCCTAAAGTCGGAACAATGTACGTATCATCATTTACTTTAAATTGTACATGCTTATCTTGCATTATCATTTCATGGATATAATATTCATTGTCTTCATTAAATCCTATGCGGTGTGCATCTTTATTATCTTTTACTAATGGTTTTAAGAGCACTTCATCACCATCATAGAATAATGGCCCTTTCAATCCATCCGTTATTTCATACTTTGCCCTGGCAATGCCCTCTCTTGAACCAAGATCCCTCATATGACTTTCGCCGATATTAGTTATTGCGGCAATATGTGGCTCTGCAATATGAGATAGCAATGAAATTTCTCCGAATCCAGACATTCCCATTTCCAAAATAGAAATCTCTGTATCTTCATCGAGCTGGCATAACGTTAATGGTAATCCAATCTCATTATTATAATTGCCTTGTGTCTTCTTCACTTTGAAGTGAGGTGTCAAGACCGCTTCAATCATATCCTTAGTCGTCGTCTTACCATTACTACCTGTTACTGCAATAACTTTAGGACCAACTTCCTTTAAGTAAGCTTTCGATAATTGCTGAAGTGCAGTCAGTGTATCTTCCACCACAATTACCGGAAGGTCTCTTGGTATTTCTCCTGCATCACGCTGCCATAATGCGGCATGAGCCCCTTTGTCGATAGCGTCTGCTACATATTTATGTCCATCCACATGTTCTCCTTTAAAAGGAATAAACAGTACACCTTGATCAATATTTCTAGAGTCGATTGACACTCCAGAGATCATTACTTCTTGATACATCGCATCTAACGTACCTGTAGTATGCGTTTTTATCCAATTTAACGATCGATTTATCATAATTATCAGTCCATTTTATATTTAATATTTTTCTTGTCGTTATATCTTTCTTTCGCAAGATTGATTAAGTCGGTGATTAATTCACTATAGCTCTTACCCATATTCTCCCAAAGCAGCGGATACATGCTGAACTTCGTGAATCCTGGCATCGCATTCGTTTCATTAATATAAATCTTGTCATCCTCAGTAAGGAAGAAGTCTGCACGTACGAGCCCCGAGCAGTCCGTTGCTTTGAATGCTTCAACTGCCATATTTCTTAGTGCTGATTGAATCTCTTCTGAGATATCAGCCGGAATTTGAAGCTTTACTTTGCCATCTTTATATTTCGACTTATAATCATAGAAGTCTACATCTTTGACAACTTCTCCAGGTAATGTTGTCTCTGGTGTATCATTCCCCAGGACCGCAACTTCTACTTCACGCGCGTTAACGCCTTGTTCAATTACTAGCTTTCTATCAAATTGCAACGCTTCTTCGATACCTTGAATCAATGTTTTACTATCTGTACATTTAGATATACCGACAGAAGAACCTAGATTTGCAGGTTTCACGAATACAGGATAAGTTAACTTTCCTTCTACTAGTGAAATAATATTATCCTTATGTGCCTCGTACTCACTCTTTAAGAAACTCACATAAGGTAACTGTGGTAACCCTCGTGTTGCGAACAGTTGTTTCATCACAAGTTTATCCATAGAACTTGAAGCGGCAAGAACGCCATTACCAACATAAGGGATGTCCAGCACTTCAAATAATCCTTGAATTGTCCCATCTTCACCGTTTGGTCCGTGCAATAAAGGAAAGACTGCGTCATATGCTTTTCCTGTTGATGAAATATTCAACATTTCTGAAATTGACAAACGCTCTACATGAGATAACCTTAAACGCTCACTATCCTCTATTGTCTCAGAGATTTCAGGTCCTTTTAACCATTCACCATCATTTGTGATATATATTGTATCTATTGAGTATTTGTCCTTATCCATCGCATTGATCACAGATTGTGCAGTTAATAATGACACATCATGCTCCGCACTTTTCCCTCCATAGATGATGCAAATATGTTCTTTTGCCATATGTATTCCTCCAAACTGTTAATAACATAATATTATCATGATATAATGATACATGCACATTATTTCATGTGACACAAAATTACCTTAAACTCGGGTAACTTATCTATATATACTTTCAGATGATTTATGTATAATAAAATTTATAATTATTTATGGTAAGGAGTAATCGCATGCCAACAAATAAGACTCGCAATAAACCAAAACGTTCGTGGATTGAAAGAATTGATTGGTGGCTTATTATATTAATATTGGGTTTCTTTACAGTCAGCCTGGTAATTATCTCTTCTGCTATGACAGGTCAGCAGTATGGGACAAACTTTGCACTTAGACAAGTCTTTTATTATTCATTAGGATTTGCCCTCGCACTCTCAATCATGTTTATACATCCAAAAACAATAAAGAAGTGGACTTTCTTTATTTATTTACTAGGAAATATCGCTTTATTAGGTCTGCTGATTCTACCAGAATCTTCATTTACCCCTGTGATTAATGGTGCAAAAAGCTGGTATGTATTTTTTGATAAGCTTAGCTTACAGCCTTCTGAATTTATGAAGATCATACTCATGCTGACATTAAGCAAAGTAGTATATGATCATAATCGATTTACATATTACAAGTCATTTCAGACGGACCTCATATTACTTCTTAAAATAGGATTAACCGCAATGATTCCAATGATACTTATATTATTACAGAACGACCTTGGAACAATGCTTGTGTTGCTCGCTATCATACTTGGTATCATCATCGTTTCTGGTGTGACTTGGAAAATACTCGCACCTTTTCTTATTACGGTTTCATTGCTCGGTGTCTCTATTATTATGATGATTATCTATAAACCATCACTTATCGAGAAAGTTCTTGGTATACAGACGTATCAGCTCGGCCGAATCAACTCATGGTTAAATCCTGCTCAGTATAGTGACGGGGAAGGATTTCACTTAATGGAATCCTTGAAAGCGATAGGTTCTGGTGGATTGTTTGGTAAAGGTTATAAAGGCGGAGAAGTGTATATCCCCGAAAATCATACGGACTTCATTTTCTCAATTATCGGAGAAGAGTTTGGGTTTATCGGTTCCATTATAGTTTTAATATTGTTTTTAGCACTGTTTACACATCTCGTACGCTTAGCTCAAATTACAGTCTCACCATTTTCATCAATATTCCTTGTTGGATTTATCAGTATGATTGCCTTTCACGTATTCCAGAACGTCGGCATGACGATACAAGTTGTACCGATAACAGGAATCCCATTACCATTTATCAGTTATGGGGGAAGTTCTTTATGGGCACTCATGTGTGGCATTGGCGTTACATTAGCTATTTATTACCACTCTAACCCCGAACAACTGAAGAAGTTAAAATCAAAATAAAAACAAGCGTTCAGAATTGAACGCTTGTTTTTATTCTATTATGTACTATTTCAACTTTGCAGGTGCAACATTTGGTAATGTACGCATTACCTCAAAACGGGACTTAGTCTTTGAGATATTTACACCTAGTGAAGAAAGCAGAGTGACAACACTTTTAATCTTTTCTTGCGATTGTTTCATAAAAATCACTCCAATCCATTTGTTAATACTAGTGTAACCGAAATCATTATCGCTGACCATAGGCCTATAGTCTTATTTATGTTAATTTATCGATAACTTTATGAATTATTTGTTAAATATTACAATGGCACTCTACGTACCATGCTTCTGTCTATTCATGTATAATAGATTTAATTAGGAGGGGTTATATTGGAGCAGTTATCACAAATTGATTACTCACAAATTTTCTCAATTTTATTTTTTGTAGGATTCATCTTTAACATCTTTTTAGCTTTCGTCATCATCTTTTTTGAACGAAGACAAGCCGGCTCTACGTGGGCATGGCTACTCGTACTATTTTTCTTACCTATCATCGGATTCATCCTTTATCTATTGTTCGGTCGTCAAATCAACCATCAGACCATATTCACTTTAAATGATGAAGACCGGTTAGATCTAGAACGTATTGTCAGTGCTCAGCGTACAGCTATAGACAATGGTAATATAGAAGTGCGTTCTGGAGAAATTATTAAACATAGTCATATCATCAGAATGTTGCTGCACAACTATGCCTCTTTTCTAACCACTGATAATAAGGTGGAAATCTTAACAGATGGCAGAAAGAAATTTGATGCTTTATTAAATGATATTCATAACGCAACAGATCATATTCATATTCAGTACTATATCTTCAAAAAGGATGGTATCGGTCTAGAAATCCTCAATGCACTGATGAAGAAGCTTGAAGAAGGTGTAGAAGTGAAGATGCTCTATGATGATATCGGTTCAAGAACTTTGTCTCTCTCCAGATTCAAGCAGTTCAAAAAACTGGGTGGGCAAGTAGAATCCTTCTTTCCTTCTAAATTACCGCTTATTAACTTTAGAATGAATAATCGAAATCACCGTAAGATTGTCGTAATCGACGGTAAAATAGGCTATATCGGCGGGTTTAATGTCGGTGATGAATACCTGGGTCTGGATAAGAAATTTGGTTACTGGCGTGATACGCATCTCAGAGTAGAAGGCGATGCAGTAAATGCCTTACAGCTCCGTTTTATGATGGACTGGAATTCACAGATTACCCGTGACTTCATGTCTTATGACAAGAAGTACTTTCCAGATGTAACAAGCAAAGGTGATATCGGCATTCAGATTGTATCAAGCGGACCGGATTCCTCTGCTCAACATATAAAAAACGGATATCTTAAAATGATTACATCCGCAAAAAAATCCATATATATTCAGTCTCCCTACTTCATCCCTGATACGTCATTACTCGATGCATTAAAAATTGCTGCAATGACTGGTGTAGAAGTTAATATCATGATTCCAAATAAACCTGACCATCCGTTTGTATATTGGGCTACATATTCAAACGTCGGTGAACTTCTCAATGTCGGTTGTAATATCTTCATTTATGAGAATGGCTTTATTCACACAAAGATGCTCCTCATCGATGACGAAGTTGCAAGCGTCGGAACTGCCAACATGGACTTTAGAAGCTTTGAATTAAATTTTGAAGTGAATGCCTTTATATACGATGATATCGTAGCCAAAGAATTGCGAAAATCATTTGAAGACGATGTGCACGTCTCTTCGCAACTCACCAAAGAAATTTATGATCAGCGTGTCCTCCTTATTCGTGTGAAAGAAGCAATTGCGCGACTGCTTTCTCCAATATTATAGGGGGGCAGTTCAAGTCCCACATCTATTATATAAATCCAAACTTGCATAACATAAAATCTAGAGTAATCTTTGCAAAGAATAAGCTATGTACAACAAGAACGATTGAAACAGTATGTGTCTGTTGTCTCGTAAGTTCAAAATGACATCTAATTCCCATCTGCTGCACCCGCTTACAAAAAAGAAAGGATTTTTCACAATATGAAAAGCAATATAATTGAAATTACCGAAGAATTTGTGAAAGGTATACACAAACATGATTCATCAGGCCATGACTTCGCGCATATCAATCGTGTAAGAAAGCTTGCACTGTATATTGGAAAGCGAGAAGGCGCAGATCTATTTATCGTAGAAATGGCTGCACTTTTGCATGATACCGTTGACGAGAAACTGTTCAATGAACAATCTTCCTGGGAAAGACTTGATCACTTTTATGCAACAATTGGATTGAGTGATGCACACATAGCACAAATCAATCATATTTTGTGCTATGTGAGTTTTAAAGGTGGCGCCAATGAAGGTAAACTGAAGTCACTTGAAGGATTTGTCGTACAGGATGCTGACCGTATTGATGCACTCGGTGCAATCGGTATCGCACGCACATTTATGTTTGCAGGTAAATTTGGAGAAGCAATGTATGATCCAGAGACTAAGCCACGTGAAGATTTAAGCAATTATAGAACACCTGGTACTGCCATCAATCATTTTTATGAAAAACTTTTTAAACTCATCCATCTTATGAATACTGAAACTGGAAGGCAGATTGCACAGTCACGTAATGATTACATGCAGCAGTTTATCGATATATTTTTACAGGAATGGTACGGAGAGAAATTATAAAGAAATACCGGACAATACTGATAATC
>NZ_JASJES010000014.1:0-10341 GCF_030067655.1 Macrococcus sp. S115
AAAAAAAAATAATTAACGTTATCGAAAATAATTTTCAAGTTTTAGGAATTACCATGGCCATAAATAATGGGCGTACTATGGATGATGGCGTACATTTTCATGTGCATATAATACCTAGATATACAAATGATGAATTTTGGGAAAACATCAAAATCCACAAACAAAAATTAGATAAGCAAAAATTAAAAAATATACTTAACTTGCTATAAATTGTTATTTTATAATGTATACATATTACTCATATTTTTGGTGATTTCTTCATCCATCATATCTTGATTTATCCCTATATATATAAGTGTTACAGATTGAGAAGAATGGTTAAATAAATCCATCAACAAAGCGACATCCTTCGTTTTCTTGTAGTAATGGTAACCAAATGTCTTACGCATCGAATGTGTCCCGATTTCACTTAAACCGATTGATTTTGCTGAATGATTTAATATTCTATAGGCCTGTACACGACTGATGGGTTTACTTTTGCCCTCAGAATCGAGTTTATTGCTTTTAAACAGATAATCTTCATCCTCCAGGAACTGAATATAACGATCGATATCCTCCTTTAGATGATAGAGGGGGATTTGTTTCTGTTTACGGGTCTTCTGTTCTCTGAGCTTGATTATATAGTCCTTAATATCCTTTTTCTTTAATCCCAACATGTCACTCACTCTTAGACCGCAGTTAATCCCTAAATTAAACAGAAACACATCTCTTTCTGATCCATAATACGCAAGTGCCTCCTTCATCTCCTGTATCTTCTTCACATCTCGAATCGGCTCCACGCTATTCATCAAAATCACTCCTATATGATACATATAATGTATTTATTGTTATCATTATGATACATTATTTGAGACATAAAAATAAACCCCTCTTTTTACGGGGTCTGTCATGTAACATAATTCCTATTGTGTTACATTATTTAAGGTTTAAATATAGTAAAATGTTTTTTTCAATATTTAAACCTTAAATAATGTAAATAATATAAAAGTAATTTCTATTTGACTAAGTTACAAAAAAAGTATATATTGAACAAAAAATAAAATGAGGTTTATATAATGGATATCATATGGTTAATTGTTTTTTGTCTAATAATTATCTGGGTTGCAATTACAATAGGGCTTTTCATTAGAAGATTGTTAAATAATATGAAGCAGAGAACAAAAAGTAGAATTGAATTAGAAGCACTGCAGAAGAAAGAACTTGAGAAAAGAATTGAAATATTGGAGCAACAATTGGCAGAGAGAGATAATAAACTTTAAAAGATCTGGAGAGATCTCAGATTGAAGACAAACTCACAATTCTAAAAGTGAGTTTGTCTTTTTTGTCATGTAACATAATTACCATTATGTTACATTAATTTTTAAGGTATACTGAAAAAAATAAATTATAGAGGTGATAAAATATAAATATAATGAAACATTATACTAATTACTTTAATTTTATCTAAAGAAATATCCATTATTTAAAAATAAAGTAGTGTCATGGAAGAAAGTGAGATTTCAATGGCTAAGAAAAAAGAAAGGAATAGTGAAGTAATCTATTCAACATCGAAGGAAATTGTCATCAATATTGCGAGGTGAAAGTATGACCTATAAATTTTATAAGATTTTGACTAGTCTAATTATTATTAGCTTTTTATTTATCTTTCATTATTATTTAGCAAGTACAATGCATGAAGGAGTGGATAGACCTCTATGGATTTATTTTTTAAATCCAATAATTGCTATCATTCTGTATATTATTTTTACAACTTTAGGTGAAAAAATTTATAAGAAGGAAGATGATAACCGTGACAAATAAGACTAATTTATTAATTACTACCACAGTAGCAGTTTCTTTATTAACTTCTACTTTTATATCCCCATTAAAAGCAAATGCTGAAGCACAACAATCTGTAAAAAGTCAAAATTTTTCTGTTGATAATATAACATATACAAACGATAAGATTATTATGGAAGATGGTTCAGAAGTGAAATACGGCACTAATTATAATTTGGACAGGATCATCTGCGCTAATACTTGAACAAGCTGTAAAGAATTTAAACGTTTCGTGCGTTTGCTCTTCTTCGACACTCTATCAAAGTAGACTGCTTCTGTATCTAAGTTGAAATATACTAATGACATTACTTCATCATCATCTTGAATTCTTAACTTGTAACATTTTTCTTTTTGTGTTACTTTATTTTTTAAAAATTCTACTGAAAAAACCTCTATGTTCTCTAGAATCTTTTTCATCTTTTAAATCTTTATAGAAGTTATCAACTTTGTTATCATTAAACTCTCTTTGACTTCTATCAGCTTCAGTAGTTACATGTAAATCTGTTGTATTTTGCTTTACATCTTCTTTTATTCCTTTTAATTCTGTTTCAAGAGCCTTAATTTTATCATTTGATTGTAATTGTAATGACTGTTGATTGTGTAATAATTGTTGTTGTTGCTTAAGTAATGAAGTTAAGTCTTGCTTATCATCTTGTAATGATTGTATCTGTTTGTCTTTATCGTTAATCATTTGTCTAAGCAGATCTATTTCATTACTATTGTCTGAAACACTTTGAATGTCTTTATCTTGCTTTGTATCATCATGCATTAGTTCAGATACATCTATATTCAACTGCTTGGCCTTATTTTTGAGTATTCTATTCTTAATTGCTTCAACATCATCAGCACTTGAAACATATAAAGTATTGTCTTGCTTAGTCAATTCTATTTTCAATTTTTTAGCGTTATTAAATACAGTTTGTTTACTTACATTCAGTTCATTAGCAAGATCAATACACGATTTCATTTTATCAACCCTTTATCAATAGTTTGTTAAACGTTTGCCTAATCATATCTAAACTTGATAATCCTTTGACAATCATTTGTTAAGTATCTCAAAGACAATTATATCAATACATCTACCTTAATTAAATGCAATTAGTTATTAAGTTATTCATGAAGTGTTAGACAACACTTCATGAAATGCTATATTAGTTTATTAAGTGTTTGCCAATGATTTGTTAAGGCTTAGTACAGACAACGTACAAGCAACGATAATGTATTTGAATGGTTGTAAAGTCCTAAAGTAGTTTAAAGGTTTGTTAGAACGCTTTATTGCTCTTATAAGGTGCTATTTATATGTTTATTCAGGAATATTTCTTAGTTATAATAAAAGAAATAAAAGATTGAGGTGATTATATGTCTGAGGAAAAAACAGAGGTGAAAAGATTAAAGTTGTTTTTACTGACGGAAAAGCTATCACTGGGACATATTTATTTGCACCACAGTATGAGATCATTATCGAAACAGAAGATGGACGAGAAATAACGATATTTAAACATGCTGTAAAGTATGTCTATGTCGTTGATTAGTTTTACAAAGAAAACTGAATGAGATATAATAAAGTTAACAAGTAGAAATTCCATGGAAACACCGAACCCCCTAACTGCTAGGAACAGTTAGGGGGTTTTTTAGGCGCTGGTATGCCGTCTTAATCCTTACGTTGATCTAACCAGTGAGAAAACAACGCAAGTGCTACGCCAACATACAATGGCGCAATAACGTTAACAAGTAGAAATTCCACAGAGATCACCTCCTTCCATAAGATCTCGCCTATGGAAGTAAAGACGGCTTACTCATTATATCGAATTACTATGGTTTCTTCTATAGTGCTTACCTTATCCATTTTATCTCTCAAAAACACGTGGCATAATAAGGGTAACGATAAACATCAGGAGGATATGTCATGACAAATATTGATTATGAAAAAGAACTACAAGCGTTAGAAGAAAAAAAGAAACAGCTATTAAAAGAAAAGCGTGAAAAAGATAAGAAAGAACTTCAGACCTTAAAAGCAGTCTTTGGTAAAGACTTCCCAAGAAAGGAGAACGGTAAATTCATCTCGTTGGATGAATTCAAACAGAATTATGTGATTGCACATAAAGATCATTCAGGGATCGATCAGAATCAGTTCAGTGCTGTTCAGGATGAACTGAATCAGTTAAAAAAGAATTTAAATGCCATTGCGGATGCAATGGACGATTCAAGAGGCTACTGGCACGTGAGTGATCTTAAGGGGTTAACGAACTGGTTATCACAGTTTAGAACGAAGGGCTAAACTGTGATAACCAGTCTTACAAAAGATACGAGTATACAGTATCTTTTGTATCGAATGGATTGGATGAGGATGACGTAAGTAGTCATCATATTCAAATCAATTTGATGAGGTTTTCTACAAAGATCCATCCAAACATCACATGATGTTTGGATGGATCTTTGTATTTTATATCATCTGTATATTTCTTCGAAATATACAGATGATATAAAACGAAAGGGTTAAGGGAAAAGCTTTTCCCTTACAAGGAGGTGAATGATACTTTGCGAAGCAAATGTATACATTCGCACTGCTTGACCAAAACATTTATGTACAATTTATGGTACAATTGAGATAAACATCGTGACAGAACAATTGGACATAAATGTTTTGTGTTCTTGTGATGTGATGGCTGTTGTTAATCTCAAATGCGAGCGAATAGTGAGACATTTGGATTTACAACAATCGTGTGAATGTCTGCGACCGAATAGGGAGCAGTCTGAACCGATACATCATATCACTTCGGCACGGAGTGGCGTAAAAAATGACGAATGAATATGAGCTATTTTTTACAGAATGGAGGGACGAACAAGTGAGCGAGGCAAAGAAAAAATCAAAGATTATTTCTTTCCGAGTGAACGCAGATGAATATGATGTGATCGCTGGTACAGCTTCAAGTGCTAACTTGAACATCACATCATATTTAAAGGCGCGCGCATTAGGAGGGAAGATTCATCGTCCACTGATGAAGTCAGAGGATATTCAGAGTATCTTACCACCACTTTCAAAATTATCCGGTGAGATCAGTAGGGTGGGGAACAATATGAATCAGTCGACACGTGCTTTAAAAGCTTTAGCACGTGAACCTTATGTTGGTGCTGTAGAATTGAATGCGATTAAAAAGCTGACAGAAGAATTTCAGGCATCTCAGCATGAATTTGAACGACTTCAGAATGAGGTGCATCAGATATGGCACAGACTAAAGTAGCATCCTCTAGAAGTGCCACCGCATCCATCAAATATGGGCGTGATGGTAAGGATAAGGACACACAGGAGAAGAAGTGTATCGCAATGTCTGGGATCAACTGTGATCCGAGTAACGCTGAATATGAATTTCGTGTCGTGAGGAAAGCGTTCAACAAGGCGAAGGACGAAGGCAAGCACATTCAGGCACATCTCATTGAACAGTCCTTTAAAGGCCGTGATATTGACCCTTTTGAAGTGAATCAGATGGGATATGAACTGGCCGAACGGCTGAATGAAGCACTCGGAGGGGGCTTTCAGGCCGTCGTCTATACACATGGCAATACAGACAACTATCATAATCACATCGTGTTTAATGCGGTTAATTTAGAGGATGGCCACAAATATCACTGTTATCAGGAAAAGAAGATCGTCGAACGCATCAATGATGCGGTTGTACAGGAACATGGTTATCCCGTCATTGAAAAGCATAAGGAACGTGGCACATCGGTCACGATTAAAGAACAGAAACTCAAGGATAAAGGCGAATATATATGGAAAGATGATCTAAGAGCACGAATCGATCAGGCATTCGAAAAAACAAAGGATAGCCTTCATTTCGATTTAGAGCGCTTTAAGGCGCATCTAACCGATCTAGGTGTCAACATAAGGGAAAGATTCAATCAGAAGCAACAGATGACCCGTTTTTCATATGATTTTATCGACCGGGATGGTAAGAAACGTATCATACGTGAAAAAAATTTAGGAGTTGATTATGGTGCCGAGGGAATCCAATACGGACTGGAGCAGGAACGAGAATCTTATGAACGATTTAAACGACAATCAGGATTCACATCTCTCCCAGCAGGTCGTACAGCTAACGTTGAAGTACCAGAAAGCAGAGATCGCATTCAACAGTATGCACGACAAGTACTTGACGCTCGTATCAGAGATGCAGGGGATGAAACGCTACAACGAGACACTCAAACAGGAGATGCGCACGGTCATCAACGAAAATCGAACACTCAAGACCGAACTTCAGAAGACCATCCAACACAGCCAGGACAAGATAGACGCCATGACCGTGGTGGATTTGAACGCTGAAAGTCTTAGACGGGACGTCCTAACGGATCTGAAAAGAGAGATGAAGTCTGAAATAGAGATGCATCAGACGGAGCTGAATCATAGCTACCTCAGAACAAAGCTTATCCTGAACTATATCCCCGTCATCATCAGTCTGATCTTTGTGATATTCACCATCTATTATCTTATGACAGGGATGCATTAGAATGTTCACATTCCTCTATTATGGCATCCCGATCTGTATCGTTGCTTTGTGTCTCTATTTAATATTCGTATTGACGGCGAAACTTGAGGACCATCTCGCATCGTTAAGATTTACACTGCCTTTATCTGTGATGCTCTTCGGCATAGGGTTCACAATCAGTACATGGACGCCTTTATCACCGTTACCTTATTATCAGGCGCATCTACATGTACAGAAAGTCCAACAGCAGTCCAAAATAGCTGAGACCTATCTGAATGGCTTAGTGGATAAAGGATTACTGAATACGACCGTTAAGAAGCATGTCACACATCAACACTTTTCAGTCGCACAGAACAAAATCAGTCAGATTGATGACCCGAGGAAACGTAAGGCTCTGATGGATAAACACAGTGATTATTTATCAACATATGAACATCAGATTGGTGACAGGCTCATCCGAAAGCTTCAACTGGAAAATCTCAGTATCTCTGAATACAGTAATCTTTCGGCACATGACTATGACAATGTCCGTTATCAGATTCAGCAACAAATTAAGACACCACGAACGGAGCAGTTTTTCCTGGAACGTGTTGAGAAGTTACAGAAACGACATAATCTCGAGTATCAATCTGTCACACCCTAATTAGATGACAGCATGATAGACATAGAACTGTTGTGCAATATATTCACGAATAATCCCGATATAGTACGCTCTGTCGCTCTTTATTTCAGATTTCTGTCCGTGATAGACTTTTTTCTTTGCCTTAACAAGTGATTGTATCGCATAGTTCATAATTTCAATGTGATCTTCAGTGCTATAGATGTTGTTACCGATGGTTTCTTTTAGCATGACTTTATACAGGGACAGAATTTCTTCATCACTAAAGAAGGGTTTTGCGACGTTGTAAATTGCGTCAGGCACTTCCATCGGTTTGACACGGATATCTGAGTTTTTAATGTTATGATATAAAACTTTAGACTGTTTTTTTACAGAACGTTTTCTGTTACTTAAAAAGATATTTAATAGATTTAAAAAGAATATAGTTTCCTTTTTTGCGTGAACATGTTGTAAAGCCTGTTGAGACAGTTCTTTTCCGGTCTTAATAAGGTCATTAAGCATATTCATTTTAGCGTATTCATTTTTTTCTTTGATGATTTCATATTGTGTATAAGTGTTGATACGATAGACATTTGCGCCGTTATTTTTTCGTTTACCACTGCGTGTATGAATTTTAGTGATATATCCCTGTTCATCTAAGTATTTGAGTATACGATAAATCGTTATTTTACCTAAATTGAGTTTGTCAGCAATCGTTTGTAGCTTCAAGTGTGAAAATCCGATAACTTTTAAACTATGTTGTTTTAATAGGTTTAACACACGGTATTGATTTTTTTTGAGATGTTTATTGTAAATCTCAACCGTTCGATCCATTGCGATGATTGTTTCAAAATTGTTGTCAAAATCGTTCATGATGTAAGTCATTGTGATCATTCCTTTTTTAGATTTTAGGAACGAAAAAAGAGTACACGCCGGTCTTTTCCATGGCATGCACTCTATGACTTTTATCATATATTATGTTTCCTTAAATCATTCTTTCGATTTGTTTTATTGAAAACTGTTTAAAAATCGGGTATGATTAAAACATAATCTTATAAGAAGAGTTTAAGGAACATTCTAAAGTGTTTGCCGATGTACGCGATCGGTAAGCGATTAATAACTGCTTGCAACAGTTATTAATGCTGAATGTTCTTTTTACGTTCAATTAAGTTATCTAAATTGTATAACTTATTTAGATAAATATCAAATTAAATATAAAAAGTATTTGATTATAAAGCGAAATGATATAATATGCATAAATAAAAGGAGATAATCGGATTTGAACCGATGATATTGGTTTTGCAGACCAATGCCTTAACCACTTGGCGATATCTCCATATTAGGGGGAAATTAATTTGAATAAAATCATTAGTTTAGTTTTCAGTATTACCTCTTATATTTTATATATCTTAGTAGTTATTTCACCATCAAGTGATAGCATAGAAATATCAGATAAATTTTTATATGTTTCATTGATATGCTCAGTAATAGGAGTTATTTTTGGAATAATTGAGAAAAATAAAGCTATATCAATAATATTGATTATCGTTGGACTAATACCAATAATAGTATTTGTCATTTCTGTTATGTTTTCTTTCCTCATTGCATAATATTGAGAAACAAATAATATATTTGTTTCTCAATATTTTCTATACTAACAACCCATCGCAAGTCGTTTTGCAACAAATGTTCCAGTAATAAGATGCTTGTATCCATTAGATGTACTAGCAGCACAATCAATTAATGTTTTATCGCAAGTGCATCTATCTGGGTATGATTTATAACTACCATAACAATAGTCATGCGAACGACAACAAGTGTCTAATGAATTAATCGGTGTACCACTGCCACACCCTGCACCACACCATTTAAATTTCATACTTCCAAAAGTACAACAACCATTTTGAATACAAGGGACACTTATTTGAGGTAAAATATCTTCTTGATAGTCGTATTCATCATATTCTTTTAAAAACACATTATTTAGAGTAGGTGCGTCTTGATTATATGATGCAATTTTTTTGTTATTTATATATGTTGTTACTTTTTGTTGATTCTTGTTATGCACTAGTAACTGTACAAAAGAATCATTTATTTTATTTTCAAAAGTCATAATAGCTAATTTAATATTTTCTGCGATGTTTAAAATTTTTGTATTCGCAATATATAATTCATCTGAATTATCAAAGTGAATTTCTGATTTTACTGACTTATCAATATTTTTAAAGTTTGTATAATTAACTTCCGTTACTCTTTCGAGATTATTTAAAACTTCTTTTTCGATATCATTTAGTGATTTTTCATTTGTCGTAGATAAATAAACTTTTTTAATTCCATAACCTTCCATTGTATTACAAATATGATCCTAGCTATATGCTATTCATTTTACTCGCCAGCACTTAAATCAATTGTAGCAGATTTATTTGATAAGAATGATATTCCTAAGGTGAATTCCATTCAAAACATATTTTCTGAGTCTCTAAAAATAATTGGTCCTATCATTGGAATAATAGTTTATAAATATATAGGGTTTACTGGTGCATTGCTAATAAACGCTCTTTCATTTTATTTAGCGGCATTGAATGAATATAGATTTATTAATATTAATAGTTCTAACAACATATTAAAAGAAAAACAAAAAATAAATATTATTGGTGAATTTTTAGAAGGTTTTAAATATATTAAAACGGAAAAACAAATTTTAAATTCTTTAATAATAATTGCACTTTTGAATTTTATACTTGCTGGTTTTAATTTAATTTTACCTTATATATACAAACTTCATAATAGTAGATTTTTAGATACGAATACTTATGGTTTAATATTAACAATTGAAGCAATAGGTGGCATCTTAGGTGGATATATCTATAGTAAATTTGATAAAAGATTACAAGAATTAAATATTAATGTACTATTAATACTAATTGGAATATCTGTATTTTGCATTTGGGGTTCATTTAAGGTGTACCTATATTTAATGTATGTTGGTTTTTTCTTCATAGGTTTTTCTCTATCGATATTTAATATTTCCTTTTTTTCAAATATTCAAATAAACACGAACAATAAGTACTTAGGTCGTGTTTTTAGTGTGATATTTACATTGGCATCAGTATTGATGCCAATTGGAAATTTTACTTTTAATTTATTAATCGATATTTATAAGTTAGATACTTTTTTGATAATATCATTATTACTATTTATGTTATCTATTCTTAACTACGCCTTAAATAAAATAAATTTAGTCTAGGAGTGTTATCATGGATAAATGCATTTTCTGTCATGGTATATCCAATGAAGATGTCCTGATTCAAACTGATAATTTTTTTGTGGTTTTCGATATTGATCCAATACAAGAAGGACATTTACTTATTATTTCCAAAAAGCATATTATGAATATAAGTCAATTATCGAATGATTTATTGTTAGAGCTGAGTATATTAG
>NZ_JASJES010000015.1:0-9129 GCF_030067655.1 Macrococcus sp. S115
TATTTCTAAATTATTCAACTGTTACAGATTTCGCTAAGTTACGTGGTTTATCTACGTCTGCTCCACGGTGTAACGCTGCATAGTATGCGATTAACTGTGTTGTTACAACCGATACTAATGGCGCTAGCATTTCATGAACATGAGGAATCACATAAGTGTCGCCTTCTTGATTTAATCCATCCATTGAAATGATACATGGATGTGCACCACGAGCTACAACTTCTTTCACGTTACCGCGGATTGATAAGTTCACACGTTCTTGAGTTGCTAATGCAATAACTGGTGTTCCTTCTTCAATTAATGCGATCGTACCGTGCTTTAACTCCCCACCTGCAAATCCTTCTGTCTGGATGTAAGAGATTTCTTTAAGCTTTAACGCACCTTCAACACCTACGTAATAATCCATCGTACGTCCGATGAAGAAACAGTTACGTGTAGTTGCTAAGAAGTCCGTTGCAATTTTCTCCATTAATTCAGCATCATCGATCACTGTTGTAATCGCTGAAGTCACTTTCGCAAGTTCTGGTAATAGATCAATACCAGTATCAATACCTGCATCTGCTGCAGCGACTTGCGCTAAGATTGATAATACCGCGATCTGTGCAGTGTAAGCCTTTGTAGACGCAACTGCAATCTCAGGTCCTGCATGAAGAATCAATGTATGATCCGCTTCACGTGATAATGTCGAACCAGCTACGTTTGTAATTGTCAGTGCAGGGTGTCCTAATTTCTTCGTTGCCACTAATACTGCACGGCTATCCGCTGTCTCGCCTGATTGTGAGATAAAGATGAACAATGGTTTCTTAGACAGTAATGGCATGTTATAGACGAATTCAGAAGCGACATGTACTTCTGTTGGAATACCTGCCCATTTCTCTAGGTATTCTTTACCAACAAGACCTGCATTATAAGATGTACCACAGGCAATGATATGGATACGGTCCGCTTTACGTACTGCTTTAACGATATCTTTATCGATCTTTAAGTTTCCTTTTTCATCTTGATATTCCTGGATGATATTACGCATCGCAGCAGGCTGCTCGTTAATTTCTTTAAGCATGTAGTGGGCATATGTTCCTTTTTCGATATCTGATGCATCGATTTCAGCTTTGTAAGGTTTACGTTTCACTTTCTTACCTTCTAGGTCTTTGATGTCGATGCTTTCTTTCGTTACAAGAACAACTTCACCATCGTGTAATTCTGTATAAGTGTCTGTTACTTGTAACATTGCCATCGCGTCTGATGCGATAACGTTGAATCCATCACCTAAACCTACAAGTAAAGGAGATTTGTTCTTCGCAACGTAGATAACATCTGGGTTCTGTGTATCTAATAAACCTAATGCATATGAACCATGTAATAATTTTAATACTTGAACGAAAGCTGCTTCTGTTTCTAATCCTTGTTTAGAGAAGTGTTCTATAAGTTGAACGATAATTTCTGTATCAGTATCTGATTTAAATGTCACACCTGATAAATATTCATTCTTTAATTGCTCGTAGTTCTCGATCACACCGTTATGCACTAATGTGAAACGCTCGCTTTCAGATTGATGCGGATGAGAGTTTTCGTGATTTGGTACACCATGTGTTGCCCAACGCGTATGTCCAATACCAGTCGTTGTATCAAAGTTTGAATCTACAACTTTACGAAGTTCTGCGATACGGCCTTTCTCTTTGTAGACACGTACATCTTCTCCGTTACGTACAGCGATACCTGCTGAATCATACCCACGATATTCTAATTTTTCTAAACCTTTTAAAAGGATCTCTTTTGCATCCTCTGTTCCAATATAACCTACGATACCACACATAATAATTTCCTCCTGCTAGTTCCAATTCAATTTTGTATTTTTGTTTAGTAGTCTTATTATGCGGTGCTGATGCGTTTTGTTCACCCAGTTGCCCAGGTGGTTTGTTCATCAGCTATCGAATCGCTTTATCCGGGATGGCATCCGCCGAAAATTCGATGACCATCCGTCCTCGTCAACAGTTTCCTGTTCTGGCGCTGTATATTAAGTTGTTACAATCCTCCTTTTCGAATGAAATAGTTTACTAAACTTAAACTATTGTACTATATAGGTATCAGTTCATACAAGAGTATTCTATCAAATATTCAATAAATAAAATCAAAAGACGGATGGAAACAAAAACCGTTTCTCACCGTCTTTTCATGATTTTATTCGTGACTTAACGCTCGTGTCATGACCTTTTATTTACGGCGTTCCACGAGCAGACACTTCAATAAAATCAAAAGACGGATGGAAACAAAAACCATTTCTCACCGTCTTTTCATGATTTTATTCGTGACTTAACGCTCGTGTCACGACCTTTTATTTACGGCGTTCCACGAGCAGACACTTCAATAAAATCAAAAGACGGATGGAAACAAAAACCATTTCTCACCGTCTTTTCATGATTTTATTCGTGACTTAACGCTCGTGTCACGACCTTTTATAACCCCATATGTTCTCTTACAACATCACTAATTTTATTAACGAAGCGCTCTGCATCTTCATCTGTCTTCGCTTCGACCATTACACGTACTAACGGTTCAGTTCCAGATGGACGTACTAATACACGGCCTTCTCCATTCATTTCATCTTCAACTTCCTTAATCACTGCTGCTACGTGTTCATTTTGTTCAACAGCATGCTTATCAGATACTTTGATATTTACAAGTCGTTGTGGATACTTTGTCATTTGACCTGCAAGTTCACTTAAAGTCTTTCCAGAACGTTTCACAATGCTTGCGAGATGAATTCCAGTTAACAGGCCATCTCCTGTCGTATTATGATCCATCATTACGATATGTCCTGACTGCTCGCCACCTAAGTTGTATGAACTACGACGCATTTCTTCTACTACGTAACGGTCGCCAACTTTCGTCTTATCAGACTTAATATTTAAAGATTCTAATCCTTTATAGAATCCAAGGTTACTCATAACTGTAGACACGACCATATGGTCTTTAAGTTCTCCTCTAGCATCCATATCCTGTGCTAAGATAAACATAATCTGGTCACCATCGACGATTTGACCTTGCTCATCGACTGCAATAATACGGTCGCCATCACCATCGAATGCAAGTCCAAAGTCGCTATCAGTATCTAACACTAATTCTGCAAGTTTTTCTGGGTGCGTTGAGCCAACGCCGTCATTGATATTATTACCATCTGGATTACATCCGATTGTTGCTGTATCCGCTTCAAGGTCACCAAATAAGTATGGTGCAAGTGAATACGTAGAACCATGTGCACCATCAAGTGCAATCTTCAATCCTTCAAGGTCACCTTCAATCGTTGATTTCAAGTAGCTTAAATAACGGTGTCCACCTTCAAAGTAATCTGAAGTATGTCCAAGTTCTACACCGACAGGTCGTGGTAACGTGTCTTCTTCAGTATCAAGCAATGCTTCAATCTCCGCTTCTTGTGCATCACTAAGTTTAAACCCATCTGCACCAAAGAACTTGATACCATTATCTTGTACAGGGTTATGACTCGCTGAGATCATAACCCCCGCTTGTGCATTCATCTCACGTGTTAAGTACGCAACTCCAGGCGTTGTAATAACGCCTAAACGCATGACTTCAGCTCCTGTTGATAATAGTCCTGCAACAAGTGCTGACTCTAACATCACTCCTGAGATACGTGTATCTCTACCGACAACGACAGTCGGTTTTTCTGTATCGTTATGCGCAAGTACATATCCCCCAAAACGTCCTAGTTTAAATGCTAGCTCTGGTGTTAATTCGCTGTTTGCAACGCCTCTTACACCGTCTGTCCCAAAATATTTACCCATAATAAATCTCCTTTAATTTTTAGTTACTTCAATATTAATTTCAACAGTTTCCGGATTAGAACTTGTAACGTCTTTAGGTAACGCTAATTTCTGCTTGATCGTAGTACTTTCAGTAACTTTAGATAAGTCTACATCAATTGTTAAACTGCCTATCCCATCTAGCACAGAACGTTTACCAAAGAGTTCTACTTTATCTTCAGATAGCTTCAGCGACTTTAACTTAAGTCCTGAAGAAAGCTTACCTGTCTCTTGTGCTTCTATGTCTACTACTTTTGATGTCGGCACAATTTTTGTGTTAACTTTAACCTTGCTAGGTTTTACAGTAACATCTAGTTTATTCAAGCTTGCATCAAATACGTTAACTTCAGCTTGAGAAGTTGTTGATTTTGTTAATTTCTCAGATTCTGATAACGTTGCTTTTACATAAGCAATCTTGTTTATCTCATCTTCTCCTCCGATAATCGTCACTTGTGAAGGGTCAACCTCCTGTCCGACAAGCTCATACCCTGAGGCAATACGTGAAGAACTAATTTCTGCTTCTACTTTTCTCGTATCTTTTATCTTTTCAGATAAGGATACGTTTGCTTCTTTCGGAATAACTTCGTATTTTAATTTATCAGAGATGCCTGTCACTTTAAATGATTTCTTGTAATCCCCAACTTTAGAATTGGACAAATCCAGCTCAACCGTAAAGTCCATTAAGCTCTGAGTCTTCTTAACGATAGATTGAGGGCCACTTATTTTAACGTTGACGGTCTTCGGTGCTCCGGATAAATATAAGTTTTCATCGTCATAGACCGTCTTCACGGGAACATCGGTAATAACCGTCTGCTGTGTCTGTGAGAATTGATCATTGCCGATAACTTCAAACACATTATTCACTTGTAAAAAGATGCCGAGTGCAAGTAAAAATGCAACGAGTCTTAATCCCCATTTATTCTCTAACATTATTTCACCACACCTTTCTTAGATAAGTGGGCGCTGAACCAATGTTCTGTAAGCAGTGCCTCCAGCACTTCAAGTGATACATCTTTGCGCAGTCTGCCATTGTAAGTAACAGATATATCGCCTGTCTCCTCCGAGACAACAACTGTAAATGCATCAGATACTTCTGATATACCAACAGCTGCACGATGTCTCGTTCCAAGGCTCTTTTGTATCTTAGAGCTATCTGATAACGGCAGGTAACTCGCAGCAACTGCAATCTTATCGCCTCGAATAATCATCGCACCATCATGGAGCGGCGTATTTGGAATAAAGATATTAATCATTAATTCTGTAGAGATATCTGCATAAATCGGTATCCCTGTTTCTATGTAATCTTGCAACCCTGTTTCCTTTTCAAAGACAATTAAAGCACCTATACGACGCTTTGCCATATACTGAATGGATTTCACCATCGCATCTGTCAGCTTAGCCTGACTCACCTTTAAATTTGCTGCATTACGTTTGAACAAACTTCCTCGACCTAACTGCTCGAGCGCTCTTCTTAATTCTGGCTGAAAAATAACGATAATGGCCAGGAATCCCCAGTCGATTACCATATCAAATATCTTAGAAGTGGTTGTTAAACCTAAAGAGTCACTGATTAATTTACCAATCAGAATAAAGAAGATACCCTTTAATAATTGTATTGCTTTCGTACCCTTGATTGCATTGATCATAAGGTAGATAACATACCATACAATTAAGAGGTCAATGATGCCTGTGATAACTTTTATCGTACTCAAGTTATCAAAAACATGCGTCAATTGCATTGTATCTCCTCCATAATTCATACTAACCTATATTATATCATGTTAAGGCGCTTTTCCTCGTATAGTTTAATACATTTTTTCAATATTCATTTAATTATTGAACTTTTCCTTTTAGCTGATAAATCTTTAATTTCTTACCTGGAGCTACGTTTATTAGTATAAATTATTTATTGTAAACAATCTATTAAGTATATGTAAAGATTGTTATAAAGTTGCTATTTATTAAATAAATGATGGTAAAATAAAGTTAATTATTTTACCATCATTTGTAATGGATTTCAGCATGATGTAATAAAAGATATCATCTCAAAAAAAGAATTCATATGAAGGAGCAACCGTATGTTAGAAACTTTAATGATTGATAATTTGCCTCAGTTGAAATGTGTAAGCGACCCATTCCGTATTAAACTCCTTGAACTGATCGCGACTAAACCTAAGACAGGCCAGCAATTAGCTGATGAACTGGACATTCCCCGCGCAAAGATTCATTATCATCTCGCAGAACTTGAAAAGAACGGAATAATTGAAATCGTTAAAACAGAACAAAAACATAGCATCATTCAGAAGTTCTATGCACCGGTAGCAAAGACATTAATACCCTCCCCTGATTTACTTAAATTCAGTGATTATTCTTTAAAGCAGTCAAAAGAACACACGTTTAATCTAAAGCTTGACCAAAAATCTTTCACAGAATTCAAAAAAGAACTTAAGAAATATATTAAGAATGCGTCAGATAAAAATGGCAATACAAATTATAGGGTGACAATTAAGAAGGAGATAGAATAAGCAATGCTTATTCCATCTCTTTCTTAATATCATCAAAGTAAGGATCATCGAGATGATTCTTCTGTAAATGTTCTACTTGCAACGTACTATGGCCAAGTTTGTATTTCTCCTTAAGCATATTACTGATTGTATTGATCAGTTCATAGTTTCGTACACCATCTAAATTATCTACAACAATGTGTGCTGTAATCGAGTAATGTTCTGTCGTAATAGCCCATAGATGGAATTCGTGCACATCCAGTACACCGTCAAACGCTTTAATATCTGCAATAATCGCATCTGAATCATACCCTTCTGGTACACGCTCCATTAAGATGACCCAGGCATTACGTACAATCTTATATCCACCACGGAAGATGATGATCGAAATCAGTATACTTAAAATTGGGTCTATCAAAACCCAGCCTGTAAAGTAAATAACTGCAACAGCTACAATCACACCTACGGAATTCAGTAGATCGCCAATAAAATGCCACAATGCGCTTTGCACATTAATATTATCTTCACCTTTAAGTGAGCGCATCAAGATAAATGTAAGGATGATATTGACAATTAAACCGATAGTAGAGATAATAAGCATAAGCTTGACATCTACCGCTTGCGGATGAATCATACGCATAATACCTTCATAACAGATGCCGATTGAAATGACCACTAAAGCAAGACCATTTAAAAATGCTGCTAATATTTCCAGCCTTAAAAAGCCGAATGTGTGATTTGAAGTTGGTTTCTTACTCGCAAAATATATCGCAATCATCGATAACCCAAGCGCAAGAACATCACTTAGCATATGCATTGAATCAGAAAGCAATGCAAGTGAATTTGACAGGATTCCCCCTACGACCTCTACAACCGTGAAGAATAACGTAATCAGCAATGACGCCCATAGCGTTCTTCTCGATTGATTCTGTTTCTTTAAGTGTTCTACGTGATGGAAATATTCTGGGGAATTTATTCTTCTCATACAATATCTCTCCTATCAATTATTTTCATATAAGTATTGTACACTATAAATCAATATATAATTTAAAATATGAATGATATTACAAAAAGAAAATACCAGACCAAAATAGTCTGGTATCTGAATATTTTAATTCACAGCACAACTTATAACAACTTCTCTCCAAAAAATGAACCCGTTAGCCCCACCGCTTGTTCTGCTGTTTGATTATTAATATCTATCAATGGATTCACTTCAACAATTTCAAATGACGTAATACGCTCACTATCATTCAACATTTCCATTGCAAGGTGACTTTCGCGATACGTAATACCACCTGGAACTGTAGTACCTGTCCCTGGCGTTTCATTCGGATCCAGTGCATCTACATCAAGCGATAAATGGATACCATCACAATTTGATAAATGCTCTAACGTCTGTTCGATCACTGTCTTCATACCGAGCTGATCAATAGCTGCCATCGTATAAGTTTTAATACCCACCTCTTTAATGTATGCCTTTTCTCCCTCGTCAAGATCACGCATACCGATAAGAACAATATTTTCAACTTTAACTTTCTTGTCATAACCACCGATATTCACTAAATCTTCATGACCGTCACCAATTAAAGCGCGTAACGGCATTCCATGAATATTACCAGAAGGTGAAGAATCCGCAACATTAAGATCACCATGGGCATCATACCAGATCACTCCTAGATTATCATAATGCTTTGCAATCCCTGATATCGTACCCATCGCAATAGAATGATCGCCACCAATCACTAGAGGATAATGTCCATTTTGTACTGATGTATCAACGACATCACATAAAGTCTCACAAAAAGTAGTAACTTCTGGTAAATTTCTTAAAGCCCCATCTTGTTCACTTGTGTACACTTTCATATCAATTACAGGTGATTCAATATTTCCATTGTCTACTACCTTATGTCCAATTGCTTCTATGCGCTCTACTAAACCAGCATAACGCATTGCATCCGGTCCCATATTTACCCCTAACTTACGTTGCCCGAACGCACTTGGCGCACCAATAATTTCAACTGTCTTGTTCATCATCCATTCCCCTTTAAAAAATTCATATATCAATATATCTAAATCAACGAAATTAAAACTCACAAAAGTAGTGAAAATAATTTCAGGTTATTTAGAAATCTATCTCTAATATATTTTACTGTTTATAAAGTGAATATTCAATATTTTTATGTATAAATGAATAAAATGGATATTTATGTATAATATTAATAATCTATTAATAGAAAGTTGATTAAAAATAAAAAACACAACAAAAAAAGCATCCTATACAGGATGCTTTCAGATGAGCCATAGAGGATTCGAACCTCTGACCCTTTGATTAAAAGTCAAATGCTCTACCAACTGAGCTAATGGCTCTAAAAATGGCTGGGCTAGCTGGATTCGAACCAACGAGTGACGGAGTCAAAGTCCGTTGCCTTACCGCTTGGCTATAGCCCAATAGATGGTGGAGGGGGGCAGATTCGAACTGCCGAACCCGAAGGAGCGGATTTACAGTCCGCCGCGTTTAGCCACTTCGCTACCCCTCCGTTATATTAAGTTCATTATTAGAATAAATGGTGGAGGATGACGGGCTCGAACCGCCGACCCTCTGCTTGTAAGGCAGATGCTCTCCCAGCTGAGCTAATCCTCCAAATGGTGACCCCTACGGGATTCGAACCCGTGTTACCGCCGTGAAAGGGCGGTGTCTTAACCGCTTGACCAAGGGGCCTAAATGGCTCCACAGGTAGGACTCGAACCTACGACCGATCGGTTAACAGCCGATAGCTCTACCACTGAGCTACTGTGGATAAATA
>NZ_JASJES010000016.1:0-5041 GCF_030067655.1 Macrococcus sp. S115
AAAAAAAAAATCAAAAAACTTTCAGTTTTGACTTGCAAAGTATTTTACAGAGGCATAGACTAAAAAAAAGCATAAAAAAATAACCGGCTCCTCTTTTGTGTTGACAGCACAAAAACAGGATTCGATGTGTGTATTGACAGTACACTCATCTAACCGATTAATTAAATATATAATATCACAATTTACCTTAGAGTAAACAACATTATAATTTAAATAATCGACTTACATGAGAAGAAGCTCTACACACCAACGTGTGTAGAGCTTTTTATTTTTTTAGCTACGTATTACATATCAAATTAAATATGGCTGATAAGCGTAATCTTTCGACAAATTACGTCAATAGCCCCCGATGAAGTGTGATAGAGCTTCGAGCAGTCGACTGAGAATCTATCCGTTAAATGTGTACTGAATGAGAGTTATGTACGATTTTACGTCAAATGGTGACTACGGCCATCTCTCAAACGGTAGGGGAAAGGGGTATGCTGAGCCGACTTATTCGGGGGCATATCAAGAAACTAAACGATAGGCACATCAAGTACTGCGTAAACAGTAGCAAAAAAACTACGTGCTAAGCGAGGTCGGTTGAGCTTACTCGCTATAGAAAATCAAATAGAGCCACCTAATAATGATCGTATAGTTCTGAGGATCAGCCATCAGATAAAACTTGATATGAGTCAAGCAACGGGATAAGTCTGCGCAAAAACGTAGCTTCGCTGCGCTTGCTAGTAGTTGAAAAAAAATATAAAGTCCTTCCCTAAAAATCACAGGAGGTACTATTCTAGAGCATGTGTTTTTAAGGGATGAATTATATAAAAAATAAGTGATAAATTTATTTCATTTTGTTTTTCCTGGGGAAACCTAGCAGAAATGAATATGAAGTTGTTGGTAACTTTTCGATCTTTAAAAGTTATCAATGACTTCGTATGAATGATTGCTCCCGACTCGACGAAGGAGAGGCGAATGATTATTTTTACTGAATATTCCAAAAATTTTGCATACTTTATTTTTTGGTTATAGTGCAGCATCATGTGCTAAGTATTCTATAATTTATGAATCTTTTATTTTAAGAAGAATAAAGAGAAGCTTAATATGATGATAATCAAACAAATATAAGTAAATTTTTTGGAATAATTAAAAAATGCAAATGATCCAATAAGTAAAGATACGCCTATTAGTAGATCTTTATTAAATTCTTCTATAATACCTTTGTTAAATAAAATAGAACTTAAATAATATAAGATTAACATAATCAGTATAGGAGTGAATATTATTTTTTTAGAAGTGCTCAAACAAATCGCCACCTTTTAATTTTCTGAATTTTCTTATAATATATCATATATTTTTTTATTTTCTATTTTATTTTTTTTAGAGTTTGTTATTATTATTCTATGCTCAGCTTTATATTCATCTAAAACATCTTGCTTTTCAGCAATCTTTTCGACTTGTTCTTTGAAAGAATGTCCGAAATCAGCGTTAAATTTACCTTCTAGCAATTTATTTTTAGGGGAAGTGTAGATTTCAAATTCAAATTCTCTATCTATTGTTGATAGATTATGATGATACCTAAAACCATTAATATTTTTAGAAATTTCTCTGTAAGGTTTGAATTCGTTTGTATTTTTGTTATAGACGACCATTTCTCTGAATTCACTGTCATAGCTCAATCCACGAGATTGTAAGTAGTCGCTTAATGCCAGTTGTTTTTTCATTTCTTCTTCTTTTTTGAGATATTCTCCAAATGGATCGGGTGGAATAGATTTATTTTCTTCTTTTTGAATAAAAATATCGTTTTTAACGTCAATTTTAACTTCTTTTTCATCTTTTTTAATAAAATCTTTTCTTTTTCGTTCAACTTCCATAGGTTCAACAAAACCACTTTGTTTTTTAGCTGTTTTTAGCTCATTTAAGCCTATTTCAGTCTCAAACAGATCTTCCTGTCCTTTTTCTTTTATATTTTCTTTATGGCGCTCTATCGTACTTAAAATACGTTCAGCTGAATATTTTTTTCCTAAACTTTTTTGCTTATTTACTCTCTTTTTGCCATCTTCGTCTGTAAAACCATAAGAATATAACGTTTCATCTCTTTTTTTAACGTATCTTTCTCTTACGTCTACACCTAGTTTCAATAGATTTTCTTTAAATTCAGCGATATTATCCTTTGTTTCTGAATAGTTTTCGAGTGTCTTGTCTAGAGCAGTTGAAATACGTTCTTTTAAATCATCTTTCCACACGTATTTGCCTTCAGCACGACGTTTTTTCTCCGTAAGCGTAACAATATCTTCTTTCTGCTTATCAATCGTCTCAAGTCCACGTTCTACTAATATTTGATCGCTTATTTTTTCAACCTCAAATTTTTCATAATGAAGTGTATATTTCTTTCCTGTATCACAATTTACTGAATTAAAGATAATGTGATTATGATAATTCCCTGTATTTCCGTGTGTGTAGACGACAGCCTGAAAACCGTCTCCTAATCGTTCGTTTAATCTTTCGGCAGTTTCAAAGCCAATCTCATTGACTTCTTCAGCACTTAATTCAGTGCCTTTAAATGATTGAATAATCGTTCGTGCCTGTATATCTTCGTTGTCATTCATTGCTTTACGGTGTACACATCTTACAACGTCAAATTGGTATTCAGCATTTGAGGGATCACAGTTTAACCCTCTCATAGCGACACATTTATCCTCACCTTTATCTTTTCCGTCTCTTGCGTATTTAATCGATGCTGTAGCGTTGCGAGAGGGTGCTACTTTAGTGTAAGCCATATGTCATTAACCCCTTTGTTGATTTCTTCAAATTTTGCTGTCTGCTGTTCTAATTTCTTTATATCGTCGAGCACTTCAGAAGGAGCAAGTATCAAGCTTTTTTTAATCTGATTGAGTGCTTTTGTGGATTGATTGATATTATGGCCAATTCTTTGTACTTGATCGGTGAGTTTGCGTAGATTAGGCACAACTTCTTTTGCAACTTCATTCGACAATTTCGGCTGATGAATTCTGCCCTCAATTGCCCTTATTTTCAAATACTCGCTTAATTTCATGTTCGCACTTTCAGCAATGCTCACCATCAGCTCGTATTCTTCTTCATTCACTCGAAAAGAAACAATCTTTGATTTTTTCTTTTTTTTATCGCTCATCTGTAGTCCCTACTTTCTTAAAATTGTTCATTTCATTCACATTTTTAATCAATTAGTGCCTAGTGATCTTGAAATTATTTGCTATGAATCATCGCTATTCGCTCAGATACATTTCGCAATTTCTGTAGAAGAAAATCATCACTATTCGTTCAGATTTCTTTCAACAGAATCATTTCAAAATCACAATAACGAAAATATCTAATATTCTAATGTGATAAATTATCTTACGATAATTATACCAAAATTATGAACTGTTAGATATTTTTAGCAAGCAGTGTTTTTGTATACATTTGCTTCGCAAAGTCTACTCCAACTCTCTTGCAAGGTGAAATACTTTCCCCTTGACCCCTTGAAGTGCAAATAAACATTTCTTCGAAATATTTATCCTTTAATTCATTAAAAATTATAAAATGGTTATTCTCCATTTTTGATTTTTAATGAACTGTTTAAAATCTAAAAAAGAAAGTGAGTTACTCCCACTCACTCTCTTTTTAGATTTTAAACAAAATAAAAATGCTAATGATTTTATCATCAGCATTTTTAACACGGCGAAACATTTAATTCTTTGATTTAAATGTTTCCACCCATTTTGTAAAATTACTCAAATCAGAAATTTTTGGATAACCTTGACTATGGTCAATATTATCTGCCGTTTCTCTTAAACGACCAACAACCTTTTTATACGCATTCAACAAGCGATCATATTCTTCATTATTTGATGATGGCGCCTTATTTAATTGATCTTTTCTTATAATCGTATAATTCTCTTTAAATTGTTTTAAAGTAATCGGCTTACTATCTTCATTGCGTGGATAATCATCTTGAAATACTTCTTTTAATGATTTAAATTGGCGAGCTTTTTCTTCTTTGATTTCTTGTAACGCTTCTTTTTGTGCTTTTAAAGCTTTACGATATTTTCGTTCAGCAGGTGTCAGTAATTCTTCATTCTTTTTATCTGTCATAAATGCTCTCCTCAAATAAAAATTTTAGATTAATAAATATTCAGTTTATGAAAGCGTGATTTTCAGAAAAACACTGTTAAATCAAGGGATGTATATTTTCTGTATAAATCAGCATTTTTATGATCATGTCGAAATACATAAGTATCAAGGGTTTGGAGGATTTCTAAAGTTGACATAATGAAAGATTATCGGAAGTAAAACTGAATATCTTATTCATTTCTATCTTCTGAAAAACCTCGAGAATATCGACTTATTTTCTTCTTTCGGCAGATCTTTCTCTGTCTGGACTTGTTTTTCAGCTACAGGATCGGATTTTACTTCACTTAATTCTAGTTTTAATGATTCAAACTTCTTTTCTGCCATCTCTACACGTCGATTCGCGTCTAATTGAAGGGATTGTTGTTGAGAGATTAAATTCTGAGCTTCTCTCAGACGATCATTTGACTGATTTAACTGATTTTCAAGACTAATGATGTACTTTTCCAGGCTCTCGATATGTCTATCTTTATCATGGAGACGTAGAAGATAATTTTCATATGTTTCTGTATTCTGATGATCGTCCCTTTTATTTTCTGTAACTTTTGAGAAGTTTACTGGATTTTCACCCTTATACGTCCCAGTTTCAATCAAATTTTGAACGAGTAGGTTAAAATCATCATCATCGATGGCAGTCGCAGATTTATTATTTATTGTGAGTGGAATGGTCTTGAGCTCTAATTTTTTAATTCTCTTAAGTATTGTGGGATGAGAACACCCAGTTTCTTTACAAATTTCTTTTACCGTCTTCAAAAAATTCCACTCCCATTTATCGAAAGTCGATTGAAAGTGTCTTTCAATCGACTTTCAATCCAGAGATACCTATATTATAGGCTTTTTCAAAGGACTTTCAAACCACTTTCAATCCATTTTCAATCGGATTTCTGACAAATTGATCTATTTCAGT
>NZ_JASJES010000017.1:0-4630 GCF_030067655.1 Macrococcus sp. S115
AAAAAAAAGAAAGGTCTTAAAGGTTTTATGGTTTTGGTCGGCACTGCCGACAGCCTCGCAGAGCACACACTTTATGAATATAAAGTATAGTGTGTTATACTTTACTTGGAAGTGGTTGCCGGAAAGAGCGAAAATGCCTCACATTTGTGCCACCTAAAAAGGAGCGATTTACATATGAGTTATGCAGTTTGTAGAATGCAAAAAGTGAAATCAGCTGGACTAAAAGGCATGCAATTTCATAATCAAAGAGAGCGAAAAAGTAGAACGAATGATGATATTGACCATGAGCGAACACGTGAAAATTATGATTTGAAAAATGATAAAAATATTGATTACAACGAACGTGTCAAAGAAATTATTGAATCACAAAAAACAGGTACAAGAAAAACGAGGAAAGATGCTGTTCTTGTAAATGAGTTGCTAGTAACATCTGACCGAGATTTTTTTGAGCAACTGGATCCAGGAGAACAAAAACGATTTTTTGAGGAAAGTTATAAATTATTTTCCGAACGATATGGCAAGCAAAATATTGCTTATGCAACAGTTCATAATGATGAGCAAACCCCTCACATGCATTTAGGTGTTGTGCCTATGCGTGATGGAAAACTGCAAGGAAAAAATGTGTTTAATCGTCAAGAACTGTTATGGCTACAAGATAAATTCCCCGAGCATATGAAAAAACAGGGTTTTGAGTTGAAGCGTGGTGAACGTGGCTCTGACCGTAAACATATTGAGACAGCTAAATTTAAAAAACAAACTTTGGAAAAAGAGATTGATTTTCTAGAAAAAAATTTAGCAGTTAAAAAAGATGAATGGACTGCTTATAGCGATAAAGTTAAATCAGATTTAGAAGTACCAGCGAAACGACACATGAAAAGTGTTGAAGTGCCAACGGGTGAAAAGTCCATGTTTGGTTTGGGAAAAGAAATAATGAAAACAGAAAAGAAACCAACCAAAAATGTTGTTATATCGGAGCGTGATTATAAAAACTTAGTGACTGCTGCGAGAGATAACGATAGGTTAAAACAGCATGTTAGAAATCTCATGAGTACTGATATGGCGAGAGAATATAAAAAATTAAGTAAAGAACATGGGCAAGTTAAAGAAAAATATAGTGGTCTTGTAGAGCGATTTAATGAAAATGTAAATGATTATAATGAGTTGCTTGAAGAAAACAAGTCTTTAAAGTCTAAAATAAGCGATTTAAAGCGTGATGTGAGTTTAATCTATGAAAGCACTAAGGAATTCCTTAAGGAACGTACAGACGGCTTAAAAGCCTTTAAAAACGTTTTTAAGGGGTTTGTAGACAAGGTAAAGGATAAAACAGCACAATTCCAAGAAAAACACGATTTAGAACCTAAAAAGAACGAATTTGAACTAACTCATAACCGAGAGGTAAAAAAAGAACGAAGTCGAGATCAGGGAATGAGTTTATAAAATAAAAAAAGCACCTGAAAAGGTGTCTTTTTTTGATGGTTTTGAACTTGTTCTTTCTTATCTTGATACATATAGAAATAACGTCATTTTTATTTTAGTTGCTGAAAGGTGCGTTGAAGTGTTGGTATGTATGTGTTTTAAAGTATTGAAAACCCTTAAAATTGGTTGCACAGAAAAACCCCATCTGTTAAAGTTATAAGTGACCAAACAAATAACTAAATAGATGGGGGTTTCTTTTAATATTATGTGTCCTAATAGTAGCATTTATTCAGATGAAAAATCAAGGGTTTTAGTGGACAAGACAAAAAGTGGAAAAGTGAGACCATGGAGAGAAAAGAAAATCGCTAATGTTGATTACTTTGAACTTCTGCATATTCTTGAATTTAAAAAGGCTGAAAGAGTAAAAGATTGTGCTGAAATATTAGAGTATAAACAAAATCGTGAAACAGGCGAAAGAAAGTTGTATCGAGTGTGGTTTTGTAAATCCAGGCTTTGTCCAATGTGCAACTGGAGGAGAGCAATGAAACATGGCATTCAGTCACAAAAGGTTGTTGCTGAAGTTATTAAACAAAAGCCAACAGTTCGTTGGTTGTTTCTCACATTAACAGTTAAAAATGTTTATGATGGCGAAGAATTAAATAAGAGTTTGTCAGATATGGCTCAAGGATTTCGCCGAATGATGCAATATAAAAAAATTAATAAAAATCTTGTTGGTTTTATGCGTGCAACGGAAGTGACAATAAATAATAAAGATAATTCTTATAATCAGCACATGCATGTATTGGTATGTGTGGAACCAACTTATTTTAAGAATACAGAAAACTACGTGAATCAAAAACAATGGATTCAATTTTGGAAAAAGGCAATGAAATTAGACTATGATCCAAATGTAAAAGTTCAAATGATTCGACCGAAAAATAAATATAAATCGGATATACAATCGGCAATTGACGAAACTGCAAAATATCCTGTAAAGGATACGGATTTTATGACCGATGATGAAGAAAAGAATTTGAAACGTTTGTCTGATTTGGAGGAAGGTTTACACCGTAAAAGGTTAATCTCCTATGGTGGTTTGTTAAAAGAAATACATAAAAAATTAAACCTTGATGACACAGAAGAAGGCGATTTGATTCATACAGATGATGACGAAAAAGCCGATGAAGATGGATTTTCTATTATTGCAATGTGGAATTGGGAACGGAAAAATTATTTTATTAAAGAGTAGTTCAACAAACGGGCCATATTGTTGTATAAGTGATGAAATACTGAATTTAAAACTTAGTTTATATGTGGTAAAATGTTTTAATCAAGTTTAGGAGGAATTAATTATGAAGTGTAATGAATGTAACAGGGTTCAATTAAAAGAGGGAAGCGTATCATTAACCCTATAAACTACGTCTGCCCTCATTATTGGAGGGTGAAATGTGAATACATCCTATTCACAATCGAATTTACGACACAACCAAATTTTAATTTGGCTTTGCATTTTATCTTTTTTTAGCGTATTAAATGAAATGGTTTTGAACGTCTCATTACCTGATATTGCAAATGATTTTAATAAACCACCTGCGAGTACAAACTGGGTGAACACAGCCTTTATGTTAACCTTTTCCATTGGAACAGCTGTATATGGAAAGCTATCTGATCAATTAGGCATCAAAAGGTTACTCCTATTTGGAATTATAATAAATTGTTTCGGGTCGGTAATTGGGTTTGTTGGCCATTCTTTCTTTTCCTTACTTATTATGGCTCGTTTTATTCAAGGGGCTGGTGCAGCTGCATTTCCAGCACTCGTAATGGTTGTAGTTGCGCGCTATATTCCAAAGGAAAATAGGGGTAAAGCATTTGGTCTTATTGGATCGATAGTAGCCATGGGAGAAGGAGTCGGTCCAGCGATTGGTGGAATGATAGCCCATTATATTCATTGGTCCTATCTTCTACTCATTCCTATGATAACAATTATCACTGTTCCGTTTCTTATGAAATTATTAAAGAAAGAAGTAAGGATAAAAGGTCATTTTGATATCAAAGGAATTATACTAATGTCTGTAGGCATTGTATTTTTTATGTTGTTTACAACATCATATAGCATTTCTTTTCTTATCGTTAGCGTGCTGTCATTCCTGATATTTGTAAAACATATCAGGAAAGTAACAGATCCTTTTGTTGATCCCGGATTAGGGAAAAATATACCTTTTATGATTGGAGTTCTTTGTGGGGGAATTATATTTGGAACAGTAGCAGGGTTTGTCTCTATGGTTCCTTATATGATGAAAGATGTTCACCAGCTAAGTACTGCCGAAATCGGAAGTGTAATTATTTTCCCTGGAACAATGAGTGTCATTATTTTCGGCTACATTGGTGGGATACTTGTTGATAGAAGAGGTCCTTTATACGTGTTAAACATCGGAGTTACATTTCTTTCTGTTAGCTTTTTAACTGCTTCCTTTCTTTTAGAAACAACATCATGGTTCATGACAATTATAATCGTATTTGTTTTAGGTGGGCTTTCGTTCACCAAAACAGTTATATCAACAATTGTTTCAAGTAGCTTGAAACAGCAGGAAGCTGGTGCTGGAATGAGTTTGCTTAACTTTACCAGCTTTTTATCAGAGGGAACAGGTATTGCAATTGTAGGTGGTTTATTATCCATACCCTTACTTGATCAAAGGTTGTTACCTATGGAAGTTGATCAGTCAACTTATCTGTATAGTAATTTGTTATTACTTTTTTCAGGAATCATTGTCATTAGTTGGCTGGTTACCTTGAATGTATATAAACATTCTCAAAGGGATTTCTAAATCGTTAAGGGATCAACTTTGGGAGAGAGTTCAAAATTGATCCTTTTTTTATAACAGGAATTCAAATCTTTTTGTTCCATTAAAGGGCGCGATTGCTGAATAAAAGATACGAGAGACCTCTCTTGTATCTTTTTTATTTTGAGTGGTTTTGTCCGTTACACTAGAAAACCGAAAGACAATAAAAATTTTATTCTTGCTGAGTCTGGCTTTCGGTAAGCTAGACAAAACGGACAAAATAAAAATTGGCAAGGGTTTAAAGGTGGAGATTTTTTGAGTGATCTTCTCAAAAAATACTACCTGTCCCTTGCTGATTTTTAAACGAGCACGAGAGCAAAACCCCCCTTTGCTGAGGTGGCAGAGGGCAGGTTTTTTTGTTTCTTTTTTCTCGT
>NZ_JASJES010000018.1:0-4613 GCF_030067655.1 Macrococcus sp. S115
AAGAAGGCACTCTCTTCGGGTTTTCGGTCTGTACTGAAATCAAGGTATTATTGGGAATCCCAGCTTAAATCATAGATACCGTAAGGGATTTTATTCTTTATTTAAAACTTTGCAACAGAACCTTTTATACCTTATTAGCTTTTATTGTTCTTGTTCATTGATATGAGTTAAGACTTGTTCGAGAATACTGAAAACATGAAGATCATCAAGACTGTAAACCATGCTTTTCCCTTCTCTTCTTGCCTTCACTAAACGTGAATCTTTCAATATTTTTAGTTGGTGTGAAATCGCGGACTGTTCCATATCCAATGCAAGCACAATGTTTCCAACACTGAGCTCTTCTTTCTGTAAAAGAAAGAGAATTGACAAGCGTGTAGGGTCACTAATCACTTTGAATACTTTGCTTATTGATTGGATCTTCTCTTTATTGATTGGCGAAGTTGTTGATGTATCCATATGATCTTATTCCTCTCACATGATTTTCCATTCATATATATATAATACCACATGAGTAAAACGATGCTAGTTTTTTGTTTATAGACAAAATTAAGACTTTTGTATCAGCAATAGTAGTCCATTTGAATAAGAAGCATCTTGTCTTGACAAAACTCATACAGTGAGTTAATATGATTTTGTAAACATATGAATGTAACTTCATATCTTTATCATAATCATTCCGATTTACAAATGAAAGGAGATGGAGACTGGATAAGCCCAAACCATATGAATCCTTGCCTTACTTAAGCAAACAAACGAGCTCAGAATTTGCAAGGCACAAAAAAGTCAACAAAAATCAAAGAAATTTAATAGAAAGGTGATAGAAATGGAAACTACCAAAGAGCAACATTCACAGGAAAAAGAGAAACATAACCACGACCATGATCACAATCACGGGAAGATGCCTATTATTCTATACTTTATTGGTTTGGCATTGGCAATTGTTGCATTGTTCTTAAGTGGAGAATATCAATTAATTAAAAACATCATGTTCTCACTCGCCACAATTAGTGCGGGCTATCATGTCATTGTTCTGGAAGGTCTTGGAGAGACAATTGAGAATACAAAAGCAAATAATAAGTTTACGCCTAATTCTCATATTTTAATGGGATTAGCGGCTATAGGAGCTTCAGCGATAGGGAATTTTTGGGAAGGAACGTTGTTGATTCTCATTTTTTCAGGCGCACATTTCCTGGAAGATTACGCTGAAGGAAGAAGTAGACGAGAAATAACGAAATTACTCGAAATGAACCCAACAACTGCTCGGTTAATTTTGCCTGATGGGAATACAAAGATTGTTGACGTCAGTGAATTAACAGTTGGGGACCAACTTCAAGTACTAAACGGTGACCAAGTACCCATTGATGGAGTCATTTTATCTGGCTCTACTTCCATTGATGAATCGTCTATTAATGGTGAAAGTATACCCAATGAAAAAACAAAAGGAGATACCGTTTTTGGGAGTACGATTAATGGGACAGGCACGTTTACAATGGAAGTCACCAAAGAAAACGAAGATACAGTATTTTCAAAAATTTTACAATTAGTGAACCAGAACCAAGATAATCAAACAAAAGCTGCGAGTATTATCCAAAAATTCGAACCGAAATACGTCACAGTTGTTTTAATTGCCATTCCCCTGTTCGTGTTATTGGCTCCTGTTCTACTTGATTGGACATGGTCACAAAGTATTTATAGGGGATTGGTTCTTTTAGTTGCAGCTTCACCCTGTGCTTTAGCAGCAGCTACCGTATCGGTAACCTTATCAACAACCTCTAACCTGGCCAAAAAAGGTGTCCTTTCAAAAGGTAGTTCTTATCTGTCTCAATTAGCTGATACTCAAGCAATTGCGTTTGATAAGACGGGAACTTTGACCAAAGGAAAACCAGAAGTAACCAATTATTATTTTGCCGATTCTGTGAATGAAGAAAATATTATTGATATCGTAGTGGCTCTTGAAAAAGAATCCAATCACCCTTTAGCAGATGCCATTCTAAGAAAGTTTGAACAAAAAAATAAGCTTACCATTGAAGTAGAAAATCAGATTGGTAAAGGGTTGACGGGAGATTATAACGGAAGAAATTATCGGATTGGAAAACCAACTTCGTTTGACAATGTTGAAAATGAATATATTCGTTTAAATAAGGAATGGGCATCAGAAGGTAAGACAGTCGTATACGTAGCAGAAGATGAGAATGTCATTGGACTTATAGCTCTCATGGACATTCCAAGTGAACATGCAAAAGAAACTATTAATTACTTTAAAGAACACGGCATACACACCACTTTAATTACTGGTGACTCAGAAATGACAGGAAAAGCAGTTGCAGAACAATTAGGAATAGATGAAGTAATCGCGAATGTCATGCCAGAAGATAAATCTCGAATTATTGACGAGCAAAAAGAGAAATACGGCGTAACAGCAATGGTGGGTGATGGTGTAAATGATGCCCCTGCCCTTGTTAATGCAGATGTAGGTATTGCCATGGGGGAAGGAACAGATGTAGCAGTAGAAGTGTCTGATTTGGTTTTAATGCAGAATAATTTATCCAAATTGGTACAATCTCATAATATTGCAACCAAAATGAATCGTGTCATTTGGCAAAATATTTTTTTCTCAATGGCCGTTGTTGTCTTTTTAATTATTGCTAGTTTCTTAGGTTTGACGGATATTGCAATTAGTGTCTTCCTTCATGAAGGAAGTACGTTGGTCGTTATTCTGAATGGACTTCGTTTATTAAAATCTAATTAATTCTATCAAAACCCATAAAGCTAGGGTATAGTAATAACTGTCTGAAGTTAATATGCCTTTAACGTTCTAAAAACGTTAGAGGCATATTTTTTATAAATTACTTTGTCTCAAAAATAATCGATTATGATACGATTTTTAAGGACTGTTTTTTTACTAAAAAAGTAGTCCTTTTCAGTATCAAAACTTTTTTCTTTATGTATGAATCTTTAACCACCATTTATGATACAATAAAATCAAAAAAAGGATGAGTTTTATGAATGGATATATATATGGCTATGCTAGAGTGAGTACACGATCACAAGAGTTAAACCGACAACTAGATTTACTCAATGAACAAAATTGCAATGAGATCCTTACTGAAAAAATGACTGGAACAAAATCCGATCGGCCTCAGCTGAACCGACTAAAAGATAAGATACGCCCTGGAGACACAGTTATAGTGGAAAGTTTCTCGCGTCTAGGTCGTAGTACTAAAGATTTAATTGATCTCGTTACTTACTTTGAAGAGCATAAAGTGAAGCTTGTAAGTCTGAAAGAAAACTTCGATACTAGTACACCCCAAGGACGCTTAATGATGACCGTTTTCCAAGCATTCAGTCAGTTTGAGCGTGATTTGATTGTAGAGCGTACGAAAGAAGGTTTAAAAAGCGCGCGGGCTAGAGGTAGAAAAGGTGGTCGCCCACGCGTTAATCAACGAGATATTGAAAGAGCAGTGAAACTATATGACAGTCAGGAATATAGTGTAAAAGAAATTACGGAAATGACTGGTATTAGTAAAGCTACACTCTATCGATATTTAAAATAGTAAAAAAAAAAAGCATTTTAAGGCAGTTTCGAATCTCCGAGTGGATGACTCTCCACGAAACAGTCTTAAAATGCGTTTTAGTTTATTCGATTCTACAGATATTATATAACTCAATTGTATTCTTTACGTATATCTACATCTTTATACCAATCTAAATGAGGAGCCAGTTCTAACTCTGGCATATCAGGGTATCCTGACCCTCTAAATGCTTCTACCACTAATCGGTGAATATACCTCTTTTATATTAGGTCTAATAGCAAAACCATCCCCTAACATTTTCTGAGAAAACACATCATCTTTCACCTCTGTAATTGGAACAAATACCCCTGTATTTATGCTATGTAGGGTTAATTGGTTCGTCTTCTTTTTAAATTTTTAAAATAAATTCACACTTTATCTTCCCTTCAAAGAAACAATTACTCCATTTCTAGTAATTCTCTCATTTCTGTCTTATAGACTGCTGCTTTATTACCATAAATAATTTGAATACCAGATGGAACATTAACAACACCATTTGCCCCTAGTTTTTCCGTGAAATGAGTACTTGATTCAATTTTACTTGGCTCTTTTAAAGTTATTCTCAAACGTGTAAAACAAGCATCTACTTTTTCAATATTATCTTTACCACCGACAGCAACAATGATCGCTTCTAAAAGCTCTTTAGAATCTGTAGTATTTTCAACAGTACCAGAAATAACAACATCCTCTACTTCTCTACCTGGAGTTTTTAAATTCCATTTAATAATAGCAAATTTAAAAATAAAATAATATAAACAAAAAGGTTCTGTTGCAAAGTTTTAAATAAAGAATAAAATCCCTTACGGTATCTATGATTTAAGCTGGGATTCCCAATAATACCTTGATTTCAGTACAGACCGAAAACCCGAAGAGAGTGCCTTCTTTTGAAGTGCACCCCTAAAGTTGAACCTTAAAATTCAACTTTAGGGGTGTTTATTTTAAATAAAAAGCATGATCTTGATTTTAAATTAAAACTAATCAAAGAATATAAAGAAGGAAATATTGGTTATGATTCATTAAGTAACAAATATGATATCGATC
>NZ_JASJES010000019.1:0-2652 GCF_030067655.1 Macrococcus sp. S115
GATAAAGTAAGTAAGATATATTAGATTCTACCCGGCAATCCCGAATAAAAAATCTATAAAATTGATTAAGTCTTCGATCGATTAGTATTCGTCAGCTCCATACATCACTGTACTTCCACCTCGAACCTATTAACCTCATCATCTTTGAGGGATCTTATAACCGAAGTTGGGAAATCTCATCTTGAGGGGGGCTTCATGCTTAGATGCTTTCAGCACTTATCCCGTCCATACATAGCTACCCAGCTATGCCGCTGGCGCGACAACTGGTACACCAGAGGTATGTCCATCCCGGTCCTCTCGTACTAAGGACAGCTCCTCTCAAATTTCCTACGCCCACGACGGATAGGGACCGAACTGTCTCACGACGTTCTGAACCCAGCTCGCGTACCGCTTTAATGGGCGAACAGCCCAACCCTTGGGACCGACTACAGCCCCAGGATGCGATGAGCCGACATCGAGGTGCCAAACCTCCCCGTCGATGTGAACTCTTGGGGGAGATAAGCCTGTTATCCCCGGGGTAGCTTTTATCCGTTGAGCGATGGCCCTTCCATGCGGAACCACCGGATCACTAAGTCCGTCTTTCGACCCTGCTCGACTTGTAGGTCTCGCAGTCAAGCTCCCTTGTGCCTTTACACTCTGCGAATGATTTCCAACCATTCTGAGGGAACCTTTGAGCGCCTCCGTTACTCTTTAGGAGGCGACCGCCCCAGTCAAACTGCCCGCCTGACACTGTCTCCCGCCACGATAAGTGGCGCGGGTTAGAAAGTCAACACAGCCAGGGTAGTATCCCACCAGCGCCTCCACGTAAGCTGACGCTCACGCTTCAAAGGCTCCTACCTATCCTGTACAAGCTGTGCCGAATTTCAATATCAGGCTGCAGTAAAGCTCCACGGGGTCTTTCCGTCCTGTCGCGGGTAACCTGCATCTTCACAGGTACTATGATTTCACCGAGTCTCTCGTTGAGACAGTGCCCAAATCGTTACGCCTTTCGTGCGGGTCGGAACTTACCCGACAAGGAATTTCGCTACCTTAGGACCGTTATAGTTACGGCCGCCGTTTACTGGGGCTTCAATTCGTAGCTTCGCATACGCTAACCACTCCTTTTAACCTTCCAGCACCGGGCAGGCGTCAGCCCCTATACTTCACCTTACGGTTTTGCAGAGACCTGTGTTTTTGATAAACAGTCGCTTGGGCCTATTCACTGCGGCTCTTCAAGGCTTGCACCCTAAAAAGCACCCCTTCTCCCGAAGTTACGGGGTCATTTTGCCGAGTTCCTTAACGAGAGTTCGCTCGCTCACCTTAGAATTCTCATCTTGACTACCTGTGTCGGTTTGCGGTACGGGCACCTAATTTCTAACTAGAGGCTTTTCTTGGCAGTGTGAAATCAACGACTTCGCTACTATAATTTCGCTCCCCATCACACCTTGATCTTGGTGAGTACCGGATTTGCCTGATACTCAATCTCAGTGCTTGGACGTACATAACCAACAGTACGCTTCGCCTATCCTACTGCGTCCCCCCATCGTTCAAACAATCTTAGGTGGTACAGGAATATCTACCTGTTGTCCATCGCCTACGCCATTCGGCCTCGGCTTAGGTCCCGACTAACCCAGAGCGGACGAGCCTTCCTCTGGAAACCTTAGTCAATCGGTGGACGGGATTCTCACCCGTCTTTCGCTACTCACACCGGCATTCTCACTTCTAAGCGCTCCACATGTCCTTACGATCATGCTTCGACGCCCTTAGAACGCTCTCCTACCATTGTCCTACGGACAATCCACAGCTTCGGTAATATGTTTAGCCCCGGTACATTTTCGGCGCAGCGTCACTCGACTAGTGAGCTATTACGCACTCTTTAAATGATGGCTGCTTCTAAGCCAACATCCTAGTTGTCTGGGCAACGCCACATCCTTTTCCACTTAACATATATTTTGGGACCTTAGCTGGTGGTCTGGGCTGTTTCCCTCTCGACTACGGACCTTATCACCCGCAGTCTGACTCCCGCATTAAATTATCTGGCATTCGGAGTTTGTCTGAATTCGGTAACCCGAGGGGGGCCCCTAGTCCAAACAGTGCTCTACCTCCAGTAATCATCATGCGAGGCTAGCCCTAAAGCTATTTCGGAGAGAACCAGCTATCTCCAGGTTCGATTGGAATTTCTCCGCTACCCACACCTCATCCGCTCACTTTTCAACGTAAGTCGGTTCGGTCCTCCATTCAGTGTTACCTGAACTTCAACCTGGACATGGGTAGATCACCTGGTTTCGGGTCTACGACCTGATACTCATTCGCCCTATTCAGACTCGCTTTCGCTACGGCTCCACATATACTGCTTAACCTTGCATCAAATCGTAACTCGCCGGTTCATTCTACAAAAGGCACGCCATCACCCATTAACGGGCTCTGACTACTTGTAAGCACACGGTTTCAGGTTCTATTTCACTCCCCTTCCGGGGTGCTTTTCACCTTTCCCTCACGGTACTGGTTCACTATCGGTCACTAGAGAGTATTTAGCCTTGGGAGATGGTCCTCCCGGATTCCGACGGAATTCCACGTGTTCCGCCGTACTCAGGATCCACTCAGGAGAGAATAACTTTTCGACTACAGGGCCTTTACCTTCTATGGCTGACTTTTCCAAAGTCATTCGTCTAA
>NZ_JASJES010000020.1:0-2287 GCF_030067655.1 Macrococcus sp. S115
AAAAAAATCTCTAAAAATTTAATTGGATTTATGCGAACAACAGAAGTAACAGTTAATTCAAATGACGGAAGTTACAATCAGCATTTACATGTTTTACTTTGTGTTGAGCCGACTTATTTTAAAAATAAAGAAAATTATATCGAACAAAATGAATGGATAAAATTTTGGAAACGAGCATTAAAAATAAATTATGAACCTGTTGTTCACGTCAAAGCGATTACTCCGAACAGAAAAAAAGACTCAGCAATTGTGTCGGCGATCAAAGAGACATCAAAATATTCTGTTAAGGAATCGGATTATTTAACAGACGATGAAGAAAAAAATTTAGAAATTATTTCAGACCTGGAAGAAGGACTTTATAAAAAAAGAATGATTGCTTACGGTGGTCTTTTGAAAATAAAACACAAAGAATTAAATTTAGATGATGCTGAAGATGGAAATTTGATTCAGACATCTGACGAAGAAAAAATAAATTCTGAAGAAGAAAAAGCTCACTCGATAATTGCAATTTGGAATTTTGAAAAACAAAATTATTTTTTGAAGCATTGAAAATTTTTCAATGCTTTTTTATATGTACAGCATACGTACAAAAATTCTATACGTACACTATACGTATGCATATACTGTATGTATACGTATTATATGCATAACTATACGTATAGTGTACGTATGAGATAAAGAACATGGTGGCACTATTTTTAAGGGTAAATAACTCGGCACTGCCGAGTTCACCACGTTTTGGCTCTGCCAAAACATCAAAGTGGTGGCATTACCCCTTATGCTCATGTTCTAAAATCATTAAAAATACGCTTATTTTCTATTTTAAGAGCCGTTTTTTGATGCAGGTAGCTTTGAAGCAAAAAATAAATAAGACGTCTCTGTGCGTAAATTTGAGTCGCTGCAAGCTAAAAATTATAATTTATTTTTCAAAAACTAAAAATAAAACGGAAAAGACGTGTAAAAAGTTTGATGAACTTTTATGCCGAGAAAACTTTTCGGAAAGAAAAGACTCCTCATATACACTAAACAAAGTGGGCCCACCAGGGCGTTTTTTGCCTGGTGGCTCATCTTTGGGGAGTGTGAGGGGTCAAAGTTTCTACCGAAAAGGAAATTGGAATAAAGTAATTAGTGTGATGATCCGAATGTGTTTAGTAAAACAACACCAAATATTATTAAAATAATTGAAATAATGCTTATTAAATTTATTTGTTCTTTGAAAATAAGAACTGAAACAATTGTTGTTAATACTAATCCTAAACCTGCCCAACTTGCGTAAGTAATATTAAGTGGTAAATGTTGCATAGTTTTACTCAGAAAATAAAAACAAATAAGGAATGAAATGATTGTTGTTATAGTTGGATATAATTTTGAGAAACCGTCTGAAGATTTTAAAAATGCACTGCCTATTACTTCACTGACTATTGCTAAAAACAAATATAAATATGGCATAGAAATTGCTCCTTTATTAAGTGATATTTATATTTTAATATTTTAGGTGGCTAATTCAATAATAAAAAGACTTGTATTTTTCTAGTGATTTGCGAGGTATTGATTTTTGTGATTTCAAAAATTTTAGGTAGGTTCTGAAACGAGTTGAAAACGAGTTTCTTCTTGTCTTGATACTATTAGAAATAATTCTATTTTTTAAAATCGGGTTTATCCCTTGTGGCTGTAAGCACGAAGTCAGATTTAGCGGTGGAAAGAAAATTTGACATAAAAAAGTCCCCGTTTTATTATTAAGGTGTCGAATCTTAAATAAAATCGGGGGACTTTTTATGCAGATATACAATAGTTTTTATCTTTTAATGCAAAACAACTCACAAAAACGAGGTGTTTTGTAATGCAATCTTATGATACAAGAGAAATTAAAGAAAATCAAGATACTGAAATTTTATGTGATGTTTCAAAAAGTGGGAAAGAACGCCCATGGAAAGAAAAGAAATTAGCGAATGTAACTTACGCTGATTTATTACATGTCTTAAAAATTAAAAAAGCTCATAATGTGCGTAGTTGTGGGCAAGTGCTTGAGTTTAAGCCGACTGATGAAGGTTATTTAAAATTATATAAGACATGGTTTTGTAAATCTAAATTATGTCCTATTTGTAACTGGAGGCGTGCAATGAAAAATAGTTATCAAGCCCAGCGTGTAGTTGAAGAAGTAATTAAAGAAAAACCTAAAGCGAGATGGCTATTTATTACGCTGTCGACAAAAAATGCAGTAGATGGACAGACTTTAAATAAAGCAGTTTCTGAGATGACGAAAGCGTTCGATCGTTTGATGCGATAT
>NZ_JASJES010000021.1:0-1278 GCF_030067655.1 Macrococcus sp. S115
TTACCAATTTGATACCTTCGGTATTGACGGTCTTATATCCAGTATGACCAGAAAGAAATATTCAACAGATGAAAAATTAAGAATCATTCAGTATAGAATTACTAATCAACTTTCATATAAAGAAACTGCTAGAATCTTTGATATTACTAATCCTACTTTAATAGCTCAGTGGCAGATGAAATACAATCAATATGGTATCCTAGGTTTAGAATCAAAACCGAAGGGTCGTGCGTCTAAAACTATGAAAAATAAAAAGGTTGATAACACTAGTTTAAACGAAAGTGAACGACAAGAATTAATACGCTTACGTGAGGAAAACAGGAGATTAGAAATCGCAATTGCTCTCGAAAAAAAGTTACAATCCTTAGCTCGAAAAAATCAAACAAAGAAATAGTAGCTGCTATTATTGAGTTAAGGAATGAATCTAACTATAAGTTAAAAGAAATATTATCAGTAGCTATGATAGCGAAAAGTGTATACCATTATTGGAAATTACGACTTAGTGTCACTAAACATAAAGACAATTATTTAATTACTTTGATTAAAGAAATCATTAACAAACATAAAAATAGGATAGGTTATCGTACAGTAACCGACGAACTAAGAGAGTTAGGTTTTGTAGTTAACCATAAAAAAGTTCTTAGAATAATGAGAGAAAATAATTTACTTTGTACAAAGTTTAAGCATAGAAATAGAACATATAAGTCGTACAAAGGGAAAGTTGGCAAAACAGCTAAGAATAAATTGAATCGCAGATTCGTAACTAATCGCCCATATCAAAAATTACTTACTGATGTAACACAATTCAACATTAAAAATGGAACTAAGCTATATCTGTCAACAATTTTTGATGTATGTTCGAAAGAGATTATTTCTTATTCAATTAGTAAGCGTCCAACATTGGAATTCGTTATGGAATCATTGTTAAAAGCAATTAATGTAATTCCAGACCTTCCCTATAGAACTACAATCCATTCCGATCAAGGGTGGCAATATCAGCATAAATCTTGGGTACAATCTTTGAAAAAGAATAGAATTATTCAAAGCATGTCTAGAAAAGGTAATTGTCTTGATAATTCTCCGATGGAGAATTTCTTTGGTATTTTAAAACAAGAAATGTTTTATGGAGAAACATTTGATTCTTATGATGAACTAGAAGAGGAGATTATTGACTATATGGAGTATTATAATTTAGTCAGAAAGAAGAGAAAATTAAAAAGCAAGACTCCTGTAGAATACAGAAATCTTGCTTTAATGAAAGTAGCTTAATAAAAAGTT
>NZ_JASJES010000023.1:0-428 GCF_030067655.1 Macrococcus sp. S115
CTTCGATTTACAAACCCTACTCAAGATAAAAGCAGAAATTCTAAATGGAATTTCTGCTTTTTTGATGCAAAAAAAGAAGCCCTTTTATATAATGTAATCACCACAAAAACATTGAAAAGGAGCTTCTTTATGTACAAAAATTATAACACAAATCAAATCACACTGCCAATGGATATAGAATTTATGATTCCAAAGGATGACTTATGTTTCATTGTACATGATCTAGTAGAATCAATCCCTGAAGAAGAGTATCAACAGTACAGAAATAGAATGGGTGCATCCTCATATCATCCCAAAATGATGCTTAAGGTTATTCTTTATGCTTATACTCAGTCTATTTTCTCAGGTCGAAGAATTGAAGCATCATTAAACGACAGTATTCGAATGATGTGGTTATCACAGGAACAGAAGCCTTCATACAGGACTAT
>NZ_JASJES010000025.1:0-388 GCF_030067655.1 Macrococcus sp. S115
GCCGGTGACAAACCGGAGGAAGGTGGGGATGACGTCAAATCATCATGCCCCTTATGATTTGGGCTACACACGTGCTACAATGGATGGTACAAAGGGCAGCAAAACCGCGAGGTCAAGCAAATCCCATAAAACCATTCTCAGTTCGGATTGTAGTCTGCAACTCGACTACATGAAGCTGGAATCGCTAGTAATCGTAGATCAGCATGCTACGGTGAATACGTTCCCGGGTCTTGTACACACCGCCCGTCACACCACGAGAGTTTGTAACACCCGAAGCCGGTGGAGTAACCTTTTAGGAGCTAGCCGTCGAAGGTGGGACAGATGATTGGGGTGAAGTCGTAACAAGGTAGCCGTATCGGAAGGTGCGGCTGGATCACCTCCTTTCTAA